>NZ_JBEYZD010000033.1:0-94926 GCF_040645895.1 Streptomyces olindensis
GCGTGGATCCCGTGGGCGGGGGGGGGATCGGCTCGGCGGTGACATGACGGGGCGGCCTGTTTCACGTGAAACAGGCCGCCCCTTCAAGCTGGTCACAACGGGAGCTTGAAGCCCGTGTGGGAGGCCGTGAAGCCGAGCCGCTCGTAGAAGCGGTGCGCGTCGGCGCGCGTCTTGTCGGAGGTCAGCTGGACCAACTGGCAGCCCTGCTGCCGGGATGTGCCGATTGCCCACTCGATGAGCTGTGCCCCGAGTCCGCTGCCGCGCTCGTCGGCATGGATGCGGACTCCTTCGATGATCGACCGGGTCGCACCGCGTCGCGACAGCCCCGGGATGATCGTGAGCTGGAGCGTACCGACCACGCGGCCCTCGCGTACCGCCACGACCAGGTGCTGGTTCGGGTCGGCGCTGAGCCGCTCCAGCGCGGCCAGATAGGGGGCGAGGTCGCCCGGTGACTCGCGCTGCGCCCCCAAGGGGTCGTCGGCGAGCATCCCCACGATCGCCGGGACGTCGTCGGCGACGGCGGCGCGTATCTCAAGATCTCCCATGGGCGCACCCTACGCAGAGCCGGCCGATGCCGGGGGGCGAGTCAGGCGGGCACCGGGGCCTTCAGCGTTTCCACGACTCGGACCAGCGGGGCCAGCTCCGGGTTCTTCGCCGCCTCGTCGAGGGCCTCGCGCAGAGCGGCGTCATTGGTCGGCCGCGCCGCCTCCAGCAGCTCCAGACCGGCTTCGGTGACGTTCGTGTAGATGCCCCGGCGGTCGGTGGGGCACAGGTAGCGCTCCAGGAGCCCGCGGTCCTCGAGCCGGGTCACCAGACGCGTGGTGGCGCTCTGGCTGAGGACGACCGCGTCGGCGACCTGCTTCATCTGCAGATGCCCCCCGTCACCGTCGTGCTGCCGGCTGAGCACGTCCAGCAGGGAGTACTCGCGCGCGCTCAGGTCGTGCTTCGCCTGGAGGGCGCGCTCGATGTGCGTCTCGATCCTCCCGTGCAGCAGGGAGAGAGCGCACCAGCCCTGGGCGAGGGCGGTGAGCGCGGGGTCCGTCGCTGTCATTGGGGTTCCTCCGTCCCGGAGCGGCTGACACCCAGGATAGAGCAGCGCTGCAATTGTCGGCGGTTGCATATAGCCCGCGTCTGCAATTATTGTGAACGCACGCAAAGCGCTCCTGCAATCGTCTGGGAAGGTAACCCCTCCATGCCTCTCGCGCTTCTGGCCCTCGCGATCGGGGCCTTCGGGATCGGAACGACAGAGTTCGTGATCATGGGCTTGCTGCCCGAGGTCGCGGGCGACTACGGGGTCTCCATCCCCACCGCCGGATATCTGGTCACCGGCTACGCCCTCGGCGTCATGTTCGGCGCCCCGCTGATGACCGTGCTGGGCACCAAGGTCTCCCGGAAGCGGATGCTGATGCTGCTGATGGGCCTGTTCATCGCAGGCAACCTGCTCTCGGCGCTCGCCCCGGCCTTCGCCGTGATGCTGATCGGCCGGATCGTCGCCTCACTGGCCCACGGCGCCTTCTTCGGCATCGGCTCGGTCGTCGCCGCCGACCTGGTCGCCCCGGACAAGAAGGCCGGGGCCATCGCGATGATGTTCACCGGGCTGACCGTGGCCAATGTCGTCGGTGTCCCGCTGGGCACGCTCGTCGGGCAGTCCGTGGGCTGGCGGGTGACCTTCGGCATCGTCGCCGCTCTCGGCGTCGTCGGCCTCCTCGGCATCGCCCGGCTCGTCCCCGACATGCCCAAGCCGGAAGGCGTGCGCCTGCGGCACGAGCTGGCCGCCTTCAAGAACGTGCAGGTGCTGCTCGCGATGGCCATGACCGTCCTCGGCTTCGGCGGTGTGTTCGCCGCCATCACCTACATCGCGCCGATGATGACCCACGTCGCCGGCTTCGCCGACGGCTCCGTCACCTGGCTGCTGGTCCTCTTCGGCCTCGGCATGGTCGGCGGCAACCTCCTCGGCGGCAAGTTCGCCGACCGGGCCCTGATGCCCATGCTGTACGTCTCCCTCGGCGCCCTGGCCGTGGTGCTCGCGCTGTTCACGCTCACCGCGCACGACAAGCTTCTGTCGGCCGTCACGATCGCGCTCATCGGTGCCCTGGGCTTCGCCAGCGTGCCGCCGCTGCAGAAGCGGGTCCTCGACCAGGCGCACGGCGCTCCGACCCTGGCCTCCGCCGTGAACATCGGCGCCTTCAACCTCGGCAACGCCCTGTCCGCCTGGCTCGGCGGGCTCGTGATCGCGGCGGGACTCGGTTACACGGCCCCCAACTGGGTCGGTGCCGCCCTCGCCGCCGGCGCCCTGCTCCTGGCCGTTCTCTCGGCCGCCCTGGAGCGCCGCGCCGATGCGCCCAGCACCGTCGTCACCGGCTCCGCTCCCGCAGAGCAGCGGGCCGCTGTCCACCACTGAGCGGTCGGGCCACCCCGACCGACCTAACTCGCACGTCCTTCAGGAGAACCACCCCATGAGCACCACCACCGCTGTCGCCCCGCTGACCACCCAGGACGCCGACGCCCTCGTCGCCGCCGCGAGCCGTGCCGCCGAAGCCGCGGGCGTGACCGTCAGTGTCACCGTCCTGGACGCGGGCGGGCACCTGCTGGCCTTCTGGCGTGACGACCGCGCCGTGCTGATCTCCGGCGAGACCAGCACCCGCAAGGCCTACACGGCGCTCCAGCTGGACACCCCCACCGCTGATCTCGTCGACGCCGTGCAGCCCGGGGGCCTCTTCCACACGCTGCCCACCGCGCTCGACCGGCCACTGCTGTTCATCGCCGGCGGTGTGCCGGTACACCGAGAGGGCAGGCTGATCGGCGCGATCGGTGTCGGCGGTGGCGCGCCGGAGCAGGACCACGCCTTCGCCACGGCCGCCGTGGAGACCCTCGCCTGACCTGGCTCCTCCAGTGCGACTCTGACCCGGCTCCTCCAGTGAGACTTTGAACCTGCTCCTCCAGCGACACGACGACGCCGGCTCCCCATCCTGTGGGGAGCCGGCGTCGTCGTGTCGGAGCCCGTCAGCCCGCCGCGACCGTCACCGGCGCGAACCGTCGGCTCCAGTCCCCGGGCAGTTCGGTGATCCCGTACGCCATCACCGCGTTGAAGGCGATGGGCGCCAGACCACGCTCCTTCACCCATGCGAGCAGCTCTTCGTGCCGCACATCGATGTCGGTGCGCAGCGGTCGGTCGGTGTGGGCGGCGAGGGAGGCGATGAGCGCCTGGGCCACCGACGTGTCGCGTGCGATGAGCGGACCCACCACGTGGGTCTCCATGTTGGGCCAGGCGGCCGCGTACCCCACGATCCGCCCGCGCTCCTCCGCCACGCGCAGTTGGTCGGCGAAGGCGGGCAGCCGGGTGACGATGTGCGTGCGGTCGGTTCCGAACGCCTGCTCGTCGAGCCGGAGAATCTCGGAGAGATCCTCGGCGGTCGCGGCCCGGGTGGCGACCTTCGGCTCCGGCCCGCCGGGAGTGAAGCGGCCGGACACCATCTCGGCCCGGCCGATGACCTTGAAGCCGAGTTCCTCGTAGAGGGGGCGGCCGTACGGCGTCGCGTGCAGGGTGAGCGGTGTGGCTCCCATCCCGGAGACGACCTGGCGCATCAGCCGGCGCCCCACGCCCTGCCGAGCGTGCCGTTCGGCCACGAGGACCATGCCGATCGCCGCGAGGGCGGGGTGCTCCTGAGGCCCGTACTCGGTGACGACGCAGGCGGTCACCAGGCCGCCGCCATCAGGGTCGTCGATGCCGTAGCCCTTCCCGGCTGTGAGAAGGAAACCCCACTTGTGCTCCTCCCGGGGCCACCCCCGGTCCTCGGACAGGTCGGCGCAGGCGGCGAGATCGCGGAGCGTCAGACGGCGGATGGGCAGGGAGGCAAGGGAAGGAGTCGACACGCAGGTCAGGCTGTCCGACAGGGACCCCTGCCGTCCACCGCTTTCAGCGGAGACGTACGAGCTTTTGGCCAGTTGTCGCCGCATGCACAGCGCCTGGACAGGTGCTGGTCGTTTCACGTGAAACACGTAAGAACAGCCGATGTCCGATCGAGACGAGGAACCAGCGGTTCTTGTCCAGTAGTTGACGGAACTGACGATTCGCCGCGTGCCCGCATTCGTGACGAGGGAAGGGGGGACTTGTGTGCGCGGCGGTGGCCGGTAGGGTCGACTCCGGTTCGCGTCAGGGGTGAGGTGACCCGCCCGTGCGGGCCGAGTGCAGGGCAATGCAGCCTAACGGGACGGAGAGATCGAAGACCCGCGTTTCCGGTTATGCGACTGAGCCGTCGAGGCGAGTGGGAAGCTCGGTGGGTGGACTGCGGTCAATGTCACACTCTCCCCTACTTGTCCGTACGGAGCCGAAATACGGGTTAAATGTGGCGGCATTGGCCACGACACAGGACGGGAACGCAGTCCGTCCACGGGGGAAAGCAGGCACCTTCCGACTGGGGAAGTGCGCAGACCGACCGAAAGATGCTCGAGGCGAGGCACACCATGGACGCTCCGACCACCACGTCGGCCGACAACGGCACTTCTGGCGGCGGGGGCGGCTGGTTCACGCCCCGCAAGAAGCCGACGCCGGGCAGCGAGCCCGGTACGGCAGAGGGGCGTCGACCGGCGGCGATACGCCCGGTGGGCAGGCCGGCTCCTGATCCCGCGCCGTCGGCGGACGGCACAGCCGCGCCGTCCGACGCGACGACCGGCAGCACGAGCACCGGGCCGGACCAGGAAGGCGAGTCCCCGGACGCGATACCCACGCCGACCCCCGTGGCCACACCGCCTGCCCCTTCTCCTGCGGGCGCGAGAGCCGCCGCGGCGTCATCGCCGCGCCCCGCGCCCACGGCCTTCGCTCCGGCTTCGGAGCCCTTCGCCGGTGCCACCACCGCGCCTGACGCACATGCCGCGGCCGAGCCGCGTGTTCCGGCCCAGCGACCCGCCCCGGCAACGCCCCCGAGCCCTGCCGCCTCCGCCCCGGCCGAGGAAGCGTCGCCGGACGCCGTCCTCATCCGCCGTGCCATGGCCGAGGTCGCGCCCGTGGCCGACAAGGTCACGTCGTACTTCTACGCCCTGCTCTTCGTGCGCCACCCCGACCTGCGGCCGCTGTTCCCGGCCGCGATGGACACCCAGCGGGACCGCCTGCTCAGAGCACTGCTCACGGCTGCCGAGCACATCGACAACACCGACGTCCTCGTCGACTACCTGCAGAACCTGGGCCGAGGGCACCGGAAGTACGGAACACGGGCCGAGCACTACCCGGCCGTCGGCGAATGCCTCATCGGCGCGCTGGCCAAGTACGCCGCCGGTGTCTGGAACGAGGAGATGGAAGCGGCGTGGGTCCGCACCTACACCACGATCTCCCAGATCATGATCGACGCGGCGGCCGCGGACGAGCTGCGGGCCCCGGCCTGGTGGTACGCCGAGGTCGTCACGCACGACCTCCGCACCCCGGACGTCGCGGTCGTCACCGTCCGGCCCGACCAGCCGTACCCCTTCCTCGCCGGGCAGTACACCAGCCTGGAGACGCCCTGGTGGCCCCGTATATGGCGGCACTACTCCTTCGCCTCGGCGCCCCGCTCGGACGGGCTGCTGTCGTTCCATGTGAAGGCCGTGCCGGCCGGCTGGGTCTCCAATGCCCTGGTGCACCGCGCCCGCCCCGGTGACATCATCCGGCTCGGTCCGCCCGCCGGGTCCATGACCGTGGACCACACCACCGACAGCGGCCTGCTCTGCCTGGGCGGCGGCACCGGCATAGCGCCCATCAAGGCACTGGTCGAGGACGTCGCCGAGCACGGCGAACGCCGGCCGGTCGAGGTCTTCTACGGCGCCCGCACGGACCACGACCTGTACGACATCGACACCATGCTCCGCCTCCAGCAGAGCCACCCCTGGCTCTCCGTCCGCGCGATCATCGACCAGCAGGCACACCAGCAGCTCCCGGACGCCATACGCGCCTACGGGCCGTGGAACGAGTACGACGCCTACCTCTCGGGCCCGCCCGGGATGATCCGCAGCGGCGTCGACGCCCTGCGGGACATCGGCATCCCGTCGGACCGCATACGGCACGACTCGGTGGAGGAACTGGTCGCGGCCGGGCCCTGACCCGCTGCTCAGCCGAGGTCGGGGGCGTGCATGGCCCGTACGCCTTCGATGTTGCCGTCCAGGTAGTGCCGCAGCGACAGCGGGACGAGGTGGACGGAGGCGATACCGACCCGGGTGAAGGGCACCCGCACGATCTCGTACTCGCCGATGGGCTCGTCCACTTCGGGGCCGTGCCGGAGGGACGGGTCCATGGACTCGAGGCGGCAGACGAAGAAGTGCTGCACCTTCACGCCGGTCGCGCCGCCGTCCTCCCCGATGTGCTCCACGGTGTCCACGAAGCAGGGCACCACGTCGGTGATCTTCGCGCCGAGCTCCTCGTACACCTCGCGGTGCAGGGCGTCGACGACAGTCGAGTCGCCGGGCTCGACCCCGCCGCCGGGAGTGAGCCAGTAGGGGTCCACGCCCGGCTTGGTGCGCTTGATCAGGATCAGGTCGTCACCGTCCAGCAGAACGGCGCGGGCGGTGCGCTTGACCACGGGTCGGACGGTCATGGGTGAAATGTGGCCCGGCTGGTTCCACGTGAAACATCGCGAAATGTCACCGGCCGAACTCCCAGAGTGAGACACCGCCCCGGGCGCCCCCACACCCCCGTCGCAAGCTCTGTCCGCGCAGCCTGTCGCCCGCCGCAGAGCGGCCTCAGCACCAGTCGGCCGCGGCCCGCTGCAGCCACTCATGGGCCCGCGCGATGTGCGGCATGGCCATGGTTCCGGTGCGGACCACCAGGAAGTACGTCCGCAGCGGTGGCACCGCCGGCTCGTGCAGGGCGACGACGTCCCCCCGCTCCAACGCCGTCGCGCACAGGTAGCGCGGCAGCACCGCCAGCCCCGCGCCCGCGATCGCACAGGCCAGGACCGCGCGCAGGTCGGGGACGATGACCGCGCCCGGGGCGGCCGGGCGGGAGTCGAAGACGGAGGCCCAGTAGCGGGAGACGAAGGGCAGCGACTCGTGCACCTCCACCACGGGCACCTGCTCCAGAGCCGGTTCCGGCTTGCTGTCCGGCTCCCCGGCGCCGAGTTGTTCGGCCCAGCGCGGGGCGGCGATCAAGACGTGCTCCTCGTCGCACAGCGCAGTCGCCGTGAGCAGGGCGCCGCGTGGCCGGGCCGTGCTGATGGCCAGATCGTGATGCCCGGCGGAAAGCCCTTCCAGCGTTTCCTCGGCGTTCCCGAAAGAGGTGCGCAGGGCGAATCCCTGACCGTCCTCGCCGGTCAGCTGCGTGAGCGCGGGCAGGGCTCGTTCGGCGGTGAACTCCAAGGGCCCGGCGAGGTGCAGCGTCCGTAAGGAGGAGTCGTCGTCGAGGCCGGTCTCGGTGATCTCCACCAGGGCGTCGAGATGCGGTGCGGCCTTGTGGGCGAGTTCGTCGCCGATGCTCGTCGGAGTCACGCCGCGGGCCTGCCGCAGGAACAACGGGCGGCCCAGTTGCCGTTCGAGCGTGCGGATCTGCGAGGTGACGGCCGGCTGGGACAGGCCGAGCAGGGCGGCGGCGCGGGTGAAGGAGCCGGCCCGGTGCACGGTCACGAAGGTCCGCAGCAAGGCCAGATCCACCGCACACACTCCCCTCATCGGCCCCCGCCCCCGGCCCCCGGCCGCGCCCAACTATAAATAAGTCGATAGGTCTCTGTCGCTACTGTGATTGGACACTGACAGAGAGTCAACTAGCCTTGGTCGCGCGGTTCTTGCGCGCGGAACCGGGGGACGGTCCGAGCCACGAGGGGGGAGGTTCGGACCGTCCGTCTTTCGTATGCCGATCCAGCCGCCCGCGCAAGCGCTGTCAGTGCCGCGTCGTACGGTTCAGGCATGGAGCCAACGTCGGGTGCGGGAGTACAGGCCTACTACGCCGAGTCGGCGGAGCGGCTGGCGACGGTGTACGAGAGCCTGTCGTTCGAGTCGGTGCACGGGGCGCTGCTGGACCTGCTGCCGGAGCCGCCCGCGCGGGTGCTGGACGTCGGCGCGGGGACCGGCCGGGACGCGGCGGCGCTCGCCGGGCGGGGATTCACGGTCGACGCGGTGGAACCGGTGACGGAGCTCCGGCGCGTGGCCCAGCGGCTGCACCGGGGCAGCGGGGTGACGTGGCGGGCGGACGCGCTCCCCGCGTTGCACGGCGTCCAGGGACCCTACGACATGGTCCTGCTGTCCGCGGTGTGGATGCATCTCCGGCCGGAGGAACGCCCCGTCGCGATGCGGCGCCTGGCCGGGCTGCTGGCGCCGGGCGGCACCTTGCTGATCACTCTGCGCCGCGGTGAGCCGCCCGCGGACCGGCGCATGTTCGACATCCCGCCGGAGGAGGTCGCCGGCCACGGATCCGAAGCCGGGCTGACGCCGCTGCGGCTCGTGGACGAGGGAGACGACCGGCTCGGCCGGGAAGCGGTGCGGTGGAACTCCGTGGCGCTCCGGAAGGAGCGCGCCTCGCGCCCGCCGGGCGAGGCCGTCAGTCCGCCGACGCGTCCAGCGCCCGCAGCAGATCCGCTACCAGGTCCTCCGGATCCTCGGCGCCGACCGACAGGCGGATGAAGCCCTCCGGCACCGCGTCTCCGCCCCAGCGGCCCCGCCGTTCGGCCGTGGACCGCACTCCGCCGAAGCTCGTCGCGTCGTCCACGAGCCGCAGCGCCTCGAGGAAGCGGTCGGCCCGCGCGCGCGTGGGCAGCGTGAACGACACCACGGACCCATAGCGCCTCATCTGCTGTGAGGCGATCTTGTGCGCGGGATCGTCGGGGAGCCCCGGGTAGCGCAGCCCGCTCACCTCGGGCCGCTCGCGCAGTGCCTCGGCGACGGCCAGGGCGGTCGCGCTCTGCCGGTCGACCCGCATCTGGAGCGTCGCGATCGAACGGTGTGCGAGCCAGGCCTCCATGGGTCCGGGGATCGCACCGACGATCTTGCGCCAGCGGCGTACGGCGGCCATGGCCTCGGCGCTCCGGCCGACGACGTAGCCCAGCAGGACGTCGCCGTGGCCGGTCAGCTGCTTGGTCCCGCTCGCCACCGCGAAGTCGGCGCCGAGCTCCAGGGGGCGCTGGCCGAGCGGTGTCGCGAGGGTGTTGTCGACGGCCACCATGGCACCACGCGCGTGTGCCGCCTCGGTGAGCCGCCGGATGTCGCACACGTCGAGCCCGGGGTTCGACGGCGTCTCGATCCACAGCAGCTTCGCGCCGGCGAGGACGTCGAGCTGGGCGTCGCCGCCGGTCGGCGCGGTCCGCACCTCGATGCCGTACGCCTCCAACTGGGCACGGACGAGGGGCAGCACCTGGTAGCCGTCGTCCGGCAGGACGCAGACGTCCCCGGCGCGCAGCTGGGAGAAGAGCACCGCCGAGATCGCGGCCATGCCCGAGGCGAAGACGAGCGTCTCGGCGTCCTGGCCGGGCGCCTCCAGTTCGCCGACGGCGCGCTCCAGCAGCGTCCACGTCGGGTTCTCGTCGCGACCGTAGGTGTAGGGGCCGGTCGGGTCGCCCGGCAGGTGGTAATGGGCGGCGAACACGGGCCCGGGCAGGGTGGGCTCGTACTTGACCGCCTCGGGCAGCCCGGCCCGCACCGCACGCGTACCGTCACCGGCGCCGGCGGCAACGCGGCCCACGCCGCCTGTCACCTGACCGGCATCGCCCGTCGATCCGCCCGTGTCACTCGTCGCGGATTCACTCATGCCGCCCGTCCCTCCACGTCCTCGCGCACCGCCGCGAGCAGACCGGTGCTCGCGGCCTCCACCATCTCAAGGCACTCGTCGAAGCCGTCCACACCCCCGTAGTAGGGGTCCGGCACGTCGAGGTCGTCCCCGGCGGCGGGGTCGTAGGAGCGCAGCAGGCGCACCTTCTGCGCGTCCTGTTCCGTCGGCGCGAGGCGCCGCAGCGCCCTGAGGTGGCCGGAGTCGAGGGCGACGACCAGGTCGAGGCGGGCGAACCAGGACGGCTGGAACTGCCGGGCCGTGTGGCCGCAGGCGTAGCCGTTCTCCTCCAGGACGGCCACCGTGCGCGGGTCGGCGCCGTCGCCCTCGTGCCAGCCGCCCGTGCCGGCGCTGTCGACCTCCACCAGACCGTCGAGACCGGCCTCCGCCACGCGCGCGCGGAAGACGACCTCGGCCATCGGGGAGCGGCAGATGTTGCCCGTGCAGACGAAGCAGACGCGGTACGTCATGCGCCCTCAGTCCCCGTCCGGCAGGACGACGTGCAGCGCCCAGGAGACGACCGAGATGATCAGACCGCCCACGACGGCCGTCCAGAAGCCCTCCACGTGGAAGCTCAGGTCGAGCTTGTCGGCCAGCCACGACGTGAGCAGCAGCATCAGCGCGTTGACGACCAGGGTGAACAGTCCGAGCGTCAGGATCAGCAGCGGCAGGCTGAGGAGCTTGACGACCGGCTTGACCAGGAAGTTCACCAGGCCGAAGAGCAGCGCGACCACTATCAGGGTGCCGACCTTCTTGCCCGTGCTGTCACCGGTCAGGGTGATCTTGTCGAGCAGCCATACGGCGACCGCCAGGGCACCCGCGTTGGCGATCGTCTTGACTACGAAATTCTTCATGTGTCTGATCGTGGCAGACCTGATCGGGCATGGGCACAAGAGGCAGGGGCGGACGAGGCGATGAAGGCATTCCGGCTGGATGAACTGGAGGCGGAGCGCGCCGCCAACGAGGGCGCCTACCTGCAGTTTCTCCGGGAGCAGAACATGTCGGTCGGCCTGTACGCCCTGGACGCGGGCGAGCAGGATCCACAGAAGCCGCACAATCAGGACGAGGTCTACTTCGTTGTGAGCGGCCGTGCCGCGATCACCGTCGGGCTGGAGACCACCCAGGTGGCGCGCGGCAGCGTGGTGTACGTACCGGCGGGTGTCGCCCACAAGTTCCACCACATCACCGAGGACCTCAGGGTGCTGGTGGTCTTCTCTCCCCCCGAGAGGTGAGGAGCCGCCTCCGGGTTCCCTAGGGGATCGGTCAGGGGAGGACAAGGGGTGCGAGGCCCCCGCGTGGCCCCCTGCCGGACCTAGCATCGAGTGCAGGACATCAGAGATCCCGAAGGACCGACAGGACCCGGCACTCGAACGGGTGGAGAGGTAAGGACGAGGGCGATGCGAGAGATCTTCGCGGGACTGCCGTGGTGGGTGAAGTGGGTCGCGGTGCCGGTCATCGCCCTCGTCGTGTTCGGCGGGCTGATAGCCAGCGTGGTGGGCTTCGTCATCGGACTGCTCTTCAAGGTGCTGGTCTTCGTGGCGCTGGTCGGCGGACTGATCTACGTCGTACGGAAGTTCACCGCCGGCTCCTCGTCGCGCAGCGACTGGTGAGACCGGTGGGAAACCGGTGGGGGTAGCGGGAAACACCTGGAATCACCGGTTCCCTCGCCCGAGGGAAGTTTCCCCGCGGGGCCGTCTGCGCGCGGTGGCAGACGAATAGAGTCCGGAACTCGACGCGGGGACATCCCCCGCGAGCGGCGTACACCCCCACCCGTGTCCATCGGCACGGGCTGCCCCCTCGCGTTTCGGGAGTGACCCTTGGCTCCGGCTGACACCGCCCCTGTCCACCTCCACACCGTCCCCGCGCAACCCCGCTCGGCGGCACCCCCCGAGCCCCCGCCTCCCGCCGCGCCCTCGGCCCCGTCTCCGCCTCCGGCGACCCTCATCGGATCCGTCCAGCGCGCGATGCGCCTGCTGGAGACCGTCGCCGAGCACGAATACGGCGCCCCCGCCAAGCAACTGGCCCGGGAGACCGGGCTGGCGCTGCCCACGACCTACCACCTGCTGCGCACTCTCGTGCACGAGGGCTATCTGCGCCGCGACAAAGGGCTGTTCTTCCTCGGTGACGCGGCCGAGCGGCTGAGCAGCAGCGGGGCACGGCAGAAACGTCGCAGCACGGTCGTCGACGCACTCGCGCACTGGCGGGACCTGCTCGGCGTCCCGGTGTACTACGCGGCCTACCGCGAGGGCGAGATCGAGGTCATGTGCGTCTCCGACACCCCGGGCAACCCGGCGGTGGAGGAGTGGGCCGACTTCCGGGAGACCGGGCACGCGCATGCCATCGGGCAGTGCCTGCTGTCCCAGCTGGACGAGGACGCCCGGCGCGACCACCTCGACCGCTACCCGGTGCAGCCCCTCACTCCGTACACGGTGCGGGACAACCACAGCCTGCTCCGGCGATTGGAGCGGGTGCGGCGGATGGAGCCGGTGACCGAGCGTCAGGAGTACGCCTTGGGCGCGGTCTGCGCGGCGATCCCGCTCACCCTCGGCAGCACTGCCGCGACGATGGCCATCTCGCTGCCCGCTCACCAGGAGGACCGGCTGCTGCCCGCGGCCCGTCAGTTGCAGAGCGAGATCGGGCGCCGGCTCGGGTCGCTCGCGCTCTCTATCAGTATGTGAAAACTCACTCCTTGTGATCTGCTGTGTACGTTCAGCAAGATTCCACCAAGTGTCAGAGGTTCGTTCCCGGCCAGTCCACGGCGAATGACGGGGTTAGCGATGCGCGAGTCCGTACAGGCAGAGGTCATGATGAGCTTTCTCGTGTCCGAGGAGCTCTCCTTCCGCATTCCGGTGGAGCTGCGCTATGAGACCAGTGATCCCTATGCCGTCCGGCTGACCTTCCACTTGCCCGGCGACGCTCCGGTGACGTGGGCTTTCGGGCGGGAGTTGCTGATCGACGGAGTCGGTCGCCCGTGCGGTGAGGGCGATGTGCGGGTGACTCCCGTCGAGCCGGACGCGCTCGGGGAGGTGCTGATCCGGCTTCAGGTGGGAAGCGATCAGGCGTTGTTCAGGTCCTCGACGGCACCGCTCGTCGCGTTCCTCGACCGCACCGACAAGCTGGTGCCCCTCGGCCAGGAGGGCTCGCTCGCCGACTTCGACGCCCACCTCGACGAGGCCCTGGACCGCATCCTGGCGGAACAGGGCGCCGGGTGAGGCATCAACCGGCGGCACGGTGGAGTAACGCTTCACCGGATGCCGGCCGGCTGTGCAGGAACGCTTCTCCCTGGGGTGGTGCGGGTAAGGCGTGCTCGGCGGAGAGGCGTCAGCGCTTGCGGCGCCGGCCGCCCTTCCCCCCGCGGGCCGGGACCGCCGAGGCCTCCGCGGCCGGCTCCGCTCCCGAGCGGTCGGCCGAGACGACGAGCGCGGCCAGGGCCGTGGTGACCGGCACCGAGGCGACCAGACCGATGGAGCCGACCAGCGTTCGCACGATCTCCTCCGCGACCAGCTCGCTGTTGGCGACCGTCCCCACGCTGCTCTGCGCGATGGAGAACAGCAGCAGCAGCGGCAGCGCGGCACCCGCGTAGGCGAGGACCAGCGTGTTGACGACCGAGGCGATGTGGTCGCGGCCGATCCGGATCCCCGCGCGGTAGAGCCCGCGCCAGCCCATCGACGGGTTGGCCTCGTGCAGCTCCCAGACCGCCGACGTCTGCGTGACCGTCACGTCGTCGAGCACACCGAGCGAACCGATGATGATGCCGGCGAGCAGCAAGCCGCTCATGTCGATCGTCGGGTAGAGGCCGTGGATCAGACCGGTGTTGTCGTCGGTGTTGCCGGTGAGTGCCGCCCAGTCGATGAACACCGAGCCGAGGACACCGATCAGCAGCAGCGAGATGAGGGTGCCGATCACCGCCACGGATGTTCTCGCGGACAGGCCATGACACAGATACAGCGCGATGAGCATGATGGCGCTCGCGCCCACCACCGCCACGACCAGCGGGTTCGACCCCTGCAGGATCGCCGGCAGGATGAAGAAGTTCAGCACCAGGAAGCTGATCGCCAGCGCGACCAGGGCCATGACGCCCCGCAGCCGCCCGACGACCACGACGGCGAGGGCGAAGATGCCGGCGAGCAGCGCCATGGGCAGTCGGCGGTTGACGTCGGTGACCGAGTACTGCAGGTCCTTCGGCGCGGAGGGCTCGTAGGCGACCACGACCTTCTGACCCTCGTGCAGCTGGCGGGACTGGTCCGGCTGGACGATCTCGGTGAAGGTACGGCCCTTGTCGTCGCCGCTGTCGACCCGGATCGTCGCCCGCTTGCAGGTGCCGTTCTCCTGCTGCACCGCGGAGGAGCCCTCGGCGGTGGAGGTGTCGCCGGTGGGCGGGACGCCCGAGGCACCGGCCTCCTTGCAGCTCACCTCGACGACCTTGGTGACCGTGGCCTGCTGGGTCTGCCGGTCGAAGCCGACGCCGGTGCGCTCGTGCGGCGGGGCGCCGCCCGGCCACAGCACGACGAGCCCGACCAGCACGGCCGCGGCGAACGGGATCAGGACCGCCGCGATCACCTTGCGCAGATGCATGGAGACGGGCGTGGCCGGACCGTGGCTGTGACTGTGCGAATGCCCGTGCCCGCCGCCCGGCCCCGAGCCGTGCCCGCCGCCCGGCCCCGAGCCGTGCCCGCCGCCCGGTCCCGAGCCGGATCCGTGCCCGTGGCCGTCACCGCCGCCGGCTCCGCCTCCGGAACCAGGTCCCTGCCCGTCGGCGGGGCCGGGACCCTGACCACCGCGAGAGCCCGGCCCCTGCCCATCGCCAGAGCCGGGACCTTGGCCGCTTCCGTAGCCAGGCCCGTACCCACCGGTGTGGTCGAAGCCTTGGCCACCGCCAGGGCCGAAGCCCCGCCCGCCGGCAGAGTCGCCACCCTGCCCGCCGGCAGAACCGGGACCCCGCGTACCGCGGGCCCCGGAGCCGAAACTCGCACCGGTCCCGTACCCCTGGCCCTGCCCCCGGGCAGGGCCGTGCCCGGCCCCGGCGGCGAAATCATGGCCGTCTCCCGGGCCGTTGCCGTTTCCGGCGCCGGATCCGCGGGGCGGCTCGGGCGGTGGATAAGGGGGACGCTGCGTCGTGGTCACCGACCGATCATCGCAAGAACGAGGGGGGCCCTCTGTTCACCGCGCCAAGATTGCCGCTAGCGTGGAGGCACCTTTTGTACACGCGGGAGCTCGGAGCACCGGGCTGAGAGGGCGCTGACCTCCGTCCCAGCGATGTTTCACATGAAACATCGCCGGAGTCGAGTGATGTTTCACACGAAACGTCGCCGGACGGATACCGCTGCGTCGACCGCCGAACCTGTTACCGGGTAATGCCGGCGTAGGGAGTAGGTCTCATGACCAACAAGGACGCACGCACGCCTGCCTCCGTTCAGGACGGACAGTCCGAGGAGGCCGGGAAGTCCATCGGCTGGCACAAGGCGTACGTCGAGGGCACCCGCCCCGACCTGCGGGTGCCGGTCCGCCAGGTGCATCTCACCAACGGGCAGTCGGTCACGCTGTACGACACGTCGGGCCCATACACCGATCCGCTCGTCGAAACCGACGTCCGCAGGGGCCTGCCGCCGCTGCGCGAGAACTGGATCATCGCCCGCGGCGACACCGAGGAGTACGCGGGCCGGCCAGTCCGTCCCGAGGACGACGGCATCAAGCACACCTCGCCACGCGGGGGCCTGCGCAACCTCGACGCCGTCTTCCCCGGCCGGCCGCGCCAGCCGCGTCGCAGCAGGGACGGCAAGGCCGTCACACAGCTCGCGTACGCCCGCCAGGGCGAGATCACGCCCGAGATGGAGTACGTGGCCATCCGGGAGAACGTCGCGCCCGAGGTCGTACGCGACGAGATCGCGGCGGGCCGGGCCGTGCTGCCGGCCAACGTCAACCACCCCGAGATCGAGCCGATGATCATCGGCAAGCGATTCCTGGTGAAGGTCAACGCCAACATCGGCAACTCGGCCGTGACGTCCTCCATCGAGGAGGAGGTCGAGAAGATGACCTGGGCGACCCGCTGGGGCGCCGACACGGTCATGGACCTGTCCACCGGCCGCAACATCCACACCACCCGCGAGTGGGTGCTGCGCAACTCCCCCGTCCCCATCGGCACCGTGCCGCTCTACCAGGCCCTGGAGAAGGTCGACGGCCGCGCCGAGGAACTGACCTGGGAGATCTACAAGGACACGGTCATCGAACAGGCCGAGCAGGGCGTGGACTACATGACGGTCCACGCGGGCGTGCGCCTGGCGTACGTGCCGCTGACGGCGAACCGCAAGACCGGCATCGTCTCCCGCGGCGGCTCCATCATGGCCGCCTGGTGCCTCGCGCACCACAAGGAGTCGTTCCTCTACGAGAACTTCGAGGAGCTCTGCGAGATCCTCGCCGCCTACGACGTCACGTACTCCCTCGGAGACGGGCTGCGGCCGGGGTCGATCGCGGACGCCAACGACGAGGCGCAGTTCGCGGAGTTGAGGACGCTCGGGGAACTCAACCGGATCGCCAAGCGTTTCAACGTACAGACCATGATCGAAGGCCCGGGCCACGTCCCGATGCACAAGATCAAGGAGAACATCGACCTTCAGCAGGAGATCTGCGATGAAGCCCCGTTCTATACGCTCGGCCCGCTGACCACGGACGTCGCGCCGGCGTACGACCACATCACCTCCGGCATCGGCGCCGCGATGATCGCCTGGTGGGGCACGGCCATGCTGTGCTACGTCACGCCCAAGGAGCACCTGGGCCTGCCGAACCGCGACGACGTCAAGACCGGTGTCATCACCTACAAGATCGCCGCCCACGCCGCCGACCTCGCCAAGGGGCACCCGGGCGCGCAGGAGTGGGACGACGCGCTGTCCGACGCCCGTTTCGAGTTCCGGTGGGAGGACCAGTTCAACCTGGCCCTCGACCCGGACACGGCACGGGAGTTCCACGACGAGACCCTGCCGGCGGAGCCCGCCAAGACGGCTCACTTCTGCTCGATGTGCGGTCCCAAGTTCTGCAGCATGAAGATCTCGCAGGACATCCGCCGTGAACACGGCGGCAGCCGGACCGAGATCGAGGAGGGCATGGCCCAGAAGTCGAAGGAGTTCGCGGCGAGCGGGAACAGGGTGTACCTGCCGATCGCGGACTGAGCCGACGTCCTCCGGCCGCGTAACGGAAACAGCACGGCGTACCCTGCCGGCCCCAAGATCCCTAAGGTCTCAGGCATGGATGGGATCGATGTGGTCAACGGCGTCGTGGGCGCTGTACTCGGCATGTTGTTCGCCGTGCTGTTCCAGCAGCCGCTGCAGGACGCGTGGTACCGCCTGCGCAGACGCTCGACGAGCGCGATCCGCAGCATGGGCCGGCGCGACGAGTCGGCGCCCGCCTGGCGGGCGTTCTCCCTCGGCCCGCTCCAGACGTCCGCCCTCATCGTCGAGGGCGACGGAGAGTTGCCCATATCGCCTGAAACGGTCCATGTACACGTACTCGACGAGGAGGTGACGCTGCCGGCGGACATGGCCGGCTGGCGGGACGAGATCGCCGAGGAGAGCGAGCGCCTGCAGGCCGAGGGACGCACCCCCCTGTGGAACGGCCCCCGGTACGCGGTCGAATCCCTCGACATCTCCCGTACGGCCCTGGAGGAGCGCCCCGAAGTCCACCTGCGACTGCGGCCGACCGACTACTACACCTTCCTCGCAGCTCAGCAACTGGACCGCCGGCTCCCGGACGGCACGACACCCAGGTCGCGCTATCTGGACCCGGACGAGCCGCTCAAGGCTCCGGCGTTCCTGCAGTGCAGCCTGGGGGTCAACATCGCGGTCGTCACCGCGGACGACATGCTCGTGGTGACCCAGCGCAGCGACCGGGTCCGGATGGCACCGGGCGTCTGGAACTCCTCCGTCAACGAGGGCCTGTCACGCCACATCGACTCATCAGGGAGGAACGCACCGGACCTGCACGCCGTGGCCCGCCGCGGCATGCGGGAGGAACTGTCCCTGGAGGCCCACGAGTACACGCTCGACCTGCTGGCCTTCGTGCTGGACGTGGAGAGGAGGGGCTGGAGTGCGCATTTCTACGCCAGGTTGCAGGAGCTCAAGAGCACGGATCTGCAGGCGCGCATGAGCAGGGGCGTCGCCGACCGCTGGGAGCACCAGACCATCGACTTCGTCCCCTTCCGGCCGACGACGGTGGTCAGGTACCTGCTGCGCGACGACCGCGTCCACCGCTGGGCGTCGACGGCACCGGCGCTGTACCACCTCGCGCTGGTGCACGCCTTCAGCCGTCGCACGGTCGAACGGGTCGAGGCACAGATCCTCCGCCGCCTGTGAAGCCACCGATGGGAGCCACCGAAGCCACCGATGTGAAGCCACCGGTGTACCGACCGCACAGATCCGGTGCCGCAGGGCCGGGTGTCCGGCTTGCGCTCCCAGAGGTGCTCCCTGAGGTGCTCCCCGCGGGGGAGCGCAAGCCGACGGGCGCTGCGAAGGGCGCCGACGGCTACTCCGGCTGGTGTTCCGGTCCTCCGAAGTCCGGGCTGGTGTAGTCCGGGCTGCTGAAGCTCGGCCGCGAGCCGCGGCTGCCGTCGTCCGGGCTGGTGAAACCCGGGCGGTCGTAGCCGAGGTGCGGCATGCGGCTGACCGGCGTGGACGGGGACGTCTGGTGCAGCGCGGCGGCCGCACCTGGGTCGGTGAGGGCCTCCCGCAGGAAGGGCAGGATGCCCCGCTCCAGCAGGGCCTCACGCCATTCCTCCCTGGCCTGGTCCACCTCCCGCCGCAGTTCGCCGTACGGACCGCTCTCGGCCGTCGGCTTGTTGCGCAGGGCGGTGAGCAGCAGTCCCACCGCGGCGACGAGTATCGCGACCGCGGTGACGGCGCCGAACACCCAGCCCGTGGTGAGCAGGGTCTGGGCGAACGCCTGCCCGGGGTCGAGCATCCGCAGGATGTAGCCGACGAGCAGGAAGATCGCCGCTGCGGTGCCGGCCAGGACAGGAGCGAGGACGGCGACGACGGCGATGGCGCCCGCGCCGGCGGTCTCGGCGACCTCGCCCATCGTGGCGGCGAGGCCCGTCGCGCCCGTGCCCGGCTCGGAGGAGCCGGACTCGCGGACGGACGGCGAGGTGGAGGGCGCCGGGTGGCGCAGTTCCTCGCGGACCTTGACGTAGTGCTGGTATTCGGTCGACGCGGCCGCCGTGATGAGCGCGGTGGCGTTGAGTGCCATGGTGCGCAGTTGCTCGGGGTTGAGCCGCTGTCCGACAGCGGCCAGTTCCGGACGGTGTGGTGCGGAGCGCAGCGCCTCATCGAGGATCCGCTCGTATTCCTGGCGGTCCTCGCTCTGCAGGTGCTGCGGAACGCTGTTCATGTGCATCCCCCGATGCTCCGTAGGGCTTGGGGCTCGGCATGCTGACGAGCCGTCGGGCAGAAACGGAGGGGAGCCTGCTACGGATAAGCCGATGGTAGAGCGGTGGAGGTGGGCGGTGACAGGGGGTTTACCGAAATTGGCCCCTCACCGGTCCGGTCCTGTGACGGGGAACGCCTGCCCGGTGAACGTTCACGTACCCAACGGCAGTTGCTGGACCAGCAGCTTTCCGGCCATGGTCACGCCGCCGTCCATCGCGATGGCGAGACCGTCGGCGTAGACGTGCGGTCCCTCG
The DNA here is from genome assembly GCF_040645895.1 of Streptomyces olindensis. Taxonomy (NCBI): domain Bacteria; kingdom Bacillati; phylum Actinomycetota; class Actinomycetes; order Kitasatosporales; family Streptomycetaceae; genus Streptomyces; species Streptomyces olindensis. The sequence goes on from NZ_JBEYZD010000033.1 coordinate 19,380, forward strand.
ATCACGGGGTCGCCGCTCTCCTCGTCATCCTCGGAGCCGACATCGCCCACCAGATACGGGATCGGGCTGTGGCCGTGAACGATGCGGGTGCCCCCGTACGTATCGAGCAGGGAGCGCACGGCGTCCGCGCCGCCCTCGTCGCGGAAGGAGAACCGCTTGGTGAACTTGCGGAACAGGTCCCAGACCTCGTCCGCGTCGTTGCGCGTGAGCGTCTCGCGGACGGTGTCGTTGACCTCTTCGATGGAGCGGCCGTAGTCGAGGTAGGCGGTGGTGTCGGAGTGCACGAGCAGGTGGCCGTCGACCTCCTCGACGGCGTCCAGGCGGGACATCCACTGCAGGTGGTGGTCCTGGAGGCGGTCCATGTCGGTCTTCTGGCCGCCGTTGAGCAGCCAGGCGGCCTGGAAGGTGGCGGTGCCGGCACCGGAGTTGACGGGGGTGTCGCCGAACCGCTTGGCGCCGAGCAGCAGCAGTTCATGGTTGCCCATGAGCGCCTTGCAGTAGCCGCCGGCCGCGGCGGCCTCGGCGGACAGCCGCATCACCAGGTCGATGACGCCGATGCCATCGGGGCCGCGGTCGGTGAAGTCGCCGAGGAACCAGAGCCGGGCGGTGCCCGCGCACCAGTTGCCCGCGGCGTCGAGCAGGCCCTTCTCCTGCAGGGCGGCCACCAGTTCGTCGAGGTAGCCGTGCACGTCGCCCACGACGTACAGCGGGCCCTGCCCGGTGGTGGACTGCGGGGCGGCGGCGGTCTCGGGGTCGACGGTCACCTGGACAGTGTCGCCCCGGTTGACGACGGGGAGGTCGCGCTGGGTCGGCGTGTAGCCCTCGGGGTAGGTCTCCTCGGGCGGCGGGGCGACGTCGCCGGGGTGGACGCTGTGGACGTACGGACCGGTCTCGTGGACGTACGCGGGCACCCGGAAGTCGCGCAACGTCGCCGTCCGCTCCACCTCGGGTCCCTGACCGGCCCCCTGAGTCATCGACCCCTCCACCATCGCGCCGCATCTGCACCGCATCGGACTGCCTGGTCGTAGCGGCCCGCCGGTGTCGTGGGCCCATCATAGGAATGCGGATCGCGCCATGTGATGACCCAGGGGTGGTGAATCGGAGCAAGACTCCAGTTCACCGCGGCTTTCGCCCCGATTGAGCCGGGCTTCGACCACCGTGTGACCGTCCTCGCTTTCCTTCTCTTCGCGAGAACGATCCCTTCTCTTCGGGGGACCGGCCCCGTTTCTCCCCAGGAGCGTGACCTTCCCCCGACCGGTCAGCGGGCGTACCCGGGCCGGATCTATGCCCCCTCGGGGGACCGCGGCGGGCTGACCGTCGTGCGCGGCGGGCGTCGCTGCGAGGACGTGCGCACGATCAGCTCCGTCGGTATCACCTGCTCGACCGGATGGTCGGATTCCACACCCTCGATGGCGTCGATGAGGAGCTGCACCACCGCCGTGCCGATGCGGCGCGGTTTCAGCGAGAGCGTGGTGATCGGCGGCTCGGTGTTGGCGTACACGGTGGACTCGCTGCAGCAGACCAGCAGCAGGTCGTCCGGTACGCGCAGCCCGTAGCGGCGGGCGGCGGCGAGCAGGTCGGTGCCGTTCGGGTCGAACAGGCCGTAGACCGCGTCGGGCCGGTCGGGCCGGGCGAGGAGGCGGTCGGCGGCGACGGCGCCCGCGCACGGATCGTGCGCCGGGTAGGCCTCGTACACCGGGTCCTGGCCGACCCGCTCGCACCAGCGCAGGTAGGCGGTGGTCGACAGGTGGGTGTACGTGTCGGTCGTGGTGCCGGTGAGCAGGCCGATGCGGCGGGCGCCGGCGTCGGCGAGGTGGTCGAGGATGCCGAGGACGGCGGCCTCGTGGTCGTTGTCGACCCAGGCCGTGACCGGCAGTGAGCCGGCCGGGCGGCCGTCGGAGACGACCGGGAGGCCCTGCCGGACCAGCTCGCTGACGACCGGGTCCTGGTCGGAGGGGTCGATGACGACCGTGCCGTCCAGGGCGACGTTGGACCACACGTCGTGGCGGGAGGTCGCGGGCAGGATGACGAGGGCGTAGCCGCGGGCGAGCGCGGCGGAGGTGGCGGCGCGCGCCATCTCGGCGAAGTACGCGAACTCGGTGAAGGTGAAAGGTTCATCCCCGTACGTCGTCACGGTCAGGCCGATGAGTCCCGACTTGCCGGTACGGAGGGTCCGGGCGGCGGCCGAGGGCCGGTAGCCCAGCCGGTCGGCGACCTCGCGGACGTGGCGCCGGGTGGCGTCCGGGAGCCTGCCCTTGCCGTTGAGGGCATCGGAGACGGTCGTGATGGAGACTCCGGCGGCGGCGGCCACGTCTCTGATACCCGCCCGACCCGGCCGACTGCCTCGACGTGAGGTTTCCGCGCGGCTCACCTGGTGCTTCCCTGCTGCTGTCATGGCGAGCCGATAGTAGGGCTCATGCGGCGGGGTAGTGCGGACGCATATGCGCGCATTGACAGGCACGTTTCTGCATGATCATTAACCCTCAATTGCCATGGAAACCAAGGACGTTGAGCGTTCCCATGGCAGGACGTGGTGTAGCGGCCCGCACGGGCCTGCCGTGGGGCCGAGGTTGCGAAGAGGTCTCAACTCACCTGCACGGGGGATGCGCGCCACGGCGTGCACCACCGGCGCATAGATATATGTGCGGCGCGCCCCCGAATTCGTACGCCTTCGTACGGTGATGCCCGTGATGTTGGCGGGGCGCCGGAGGTCGGCGGGCGTCGCTCTGTCGTGGCTATACGCAGCGGCGCCGAATCCTCATAAGGTGAGGAGTATTGGATGTCGGCGGCGGTCATGGGCCGCCGGTCTTCGCGAGGAGGACTGCGGTGAGCGAGACGAGCCCCAAGCTGCGCGCCGAGCTGGAGGGTATCCCCACCTACAAGCCGGGCAGGCCGGCCGCGGCCGGTGGGCCGGTGGCCTACAAGCTGTCCTCCAACGAGAACCCCTACCCGCCGCTCCCGGGTGTGATGGAGACCGTGACGGCGGCGGCGTGCAACTTCAACCGCTACCCGGACATGGCCTGCACGGCGCTGATGAACGAGCTGTCCGAGCGGTTCGGCGTTCCGCTGTCCCACCTGGCCACCGGCACCGGGTCGGTCGGTGTCGCCCAGCAGCTCATCCAGGCCACCGCCGGTCCCGGCGACGAGGTGATCTACGCCTGGCGGTCCTTCGAGGCGTACCCGATCATCACGCAGATCAGCGGAGCGAAATCGGTGCAGGTGCCGCTGACCTCCGGTGACGTGCACGACCTCGACGCGATGGCGGAGGCGATCACCGACCGGACGCGGCTGATCTTCGTCTGCAACCCCAACAACCCGACCGGCACGGTGGTGCGGCGGGCGGAGCTGGAGCGCTTCCTCGACCGGGTGCCGGGTGATGTGCTGGTGGTGCTCGACGAGGCCTACCGCGAGTTCATCCGCGACCCCGAGGTGCCGGACGGCGTCGAGCTCTACCGGGACCGGCCCAACGTCTGCGTCCTGCGGACCTTCTCCAAGGCGTACGGCCTGGCCGGGCTGCGGGTCGGGTTCGCCATCGCCCACGAGCCGGTGGCGGCGGCGCTGCGCAAGACGGCGGTGCCGTTCGGGGTGAGCCAGCTCGCGCAGGAGGCGGCGATCGCCTCGCTGCGGGCCGAGGACGAGCTGTTCGGCCGGGTCGGCTCGCTGGTGTGCGAGCGCACGCGCGTCGTCGACGGGCTGCGGGCCCAGGGCTGGACGGTGCCCGAGACCCAGGCCAACTTCGTGTGGCTGCGGCTGGGGGAGCGCACGGTCGCGTTCGCGGAGGCGTGTGAGCAGGCGGGTGTGGTGATCCGGCCGTTCCCTGGTGAGGGTGTGCGGGTGACGGTCGGGGAGGCCGAGGGGAACGACATCTTCCTCAAGGTGGCGGAAGGGTTCCGCAAGGACCTCTGAAGCTCGCGAGGACCTCTGAAGCCCCGGAAGCCGTGGTGCGAGCCGGTCGCCGCTCAGTCGGCGACCGGCTCGACGCGTATCGGGGCGGTGCCACACATATCAGGGCGGCACCGCATACATCGGGGCGGCGTCGCGCGTATCAGGGCAGCGTTGCGCACGTGGCGCGGGCTCGGCGTTGCTCGCAGTGCGCCGGTTTCACGTGAAACTCCCCCTCTCCAGGCCGCCCCTTCAACAAGGTGTTGAAGTTCGCGCCAAGGGGTTGACGTCACAGGGGGACCCCCTCCCGGGCTCGAAAGTGCGTGCTGCATAATGGCTTGTGAATGTGAACGCTTTCACAAGCGTATGTAAGGAGCGGCGACGTGGACCTGGCTTTGGCGCCGGAGACCCTGGCGCGATGGCAGTTCGGCATCACCACCGTCTACCACTTTCTGTTCGTCCCCCTGACGATCTCGCTGGCCGCTCTCACGGCCGGGCTGCAGACCGCCTGGGTGCGGACGGAGAAGGAGAAGTACCTCCGGGCGACGAAGTTCTGGGGCAAGCTCTTCCTGATCAACATCGCGATGGGCGTGGTCACCGGCATCGTGCAGGAGTTCCAGTTCGGCATGAACTGGTCCGACTACTCGCGCTTCGTCGGGGACGTCTTCGGTGCGCCGCTCGCCTTCGAGGCCTTGATCGCCTTCTTCTTCGAGTCCACCTTCATCGGGCTGTGGATCTTCGGCTGGGACAAGCTGCCCAAGAAGATCCACCTGGCCTGCATCTGGATGGTCTCGATCGGCACGCTGCTGTCGGCGTACTTCATCCTCGCCGCGAACTCGTGGATGCAGCACCCGGTCGGCTACCGGATCAACGGCGAGAAGGGCCGGGCCGAGCTCACCGACTTCTGGCTGGTGCTGACCCAGAACACCACGCTCAACCAGGTCTTCCACAGCTTCTCGGCGGCGTTCCTGACGGGCGGCGCCTTCATGGTGGGCATCGCCGCCTTCCACCTGCTGCGCAGGAAGCACATCCCGGTGATGCGCACCTCGCTCCGGCTCGGCCTGGTCACCGTCGCCGTCGGCGGCCTCCTCACCGCGGTCAGCGGCGACACCCTCGGCAAGGTCATGTACGAGCAGCAGCCGATGAAGATGGCCGCTGCCGAGGCACTGTGGGACGGCGAGAAGCCGGCGCCCTTCTCGGTGTTCGCCTACGGCGACGTCGACAAGGGCCACAACAAGGTCGCCCTGGAGATCCCCGGTCTGCTGTCCTTCCTGGCCCACAGCGACTTCGAGTCGTACGTGCCGGGCATCAACGACACCAACAAGGCGCTCCAGGAGAAGTTCGGCCCCGGTGACTACAAGCCCATCGTCCCCGTCGCCTACTGGGGCTTCCGCTGGATGATCGGCTTCGGCATGGCGTCGTTCTCGATCGGCCTGCTGGGACTGTGGCTCACCCGGAAGAAGTTCCTGCTGCCGGCGGCCTTCCGGACCGGGGACGACGAGGTGCCGCATCTGGTCCTGTTCCGCAAGCCGCTCCGGCCACGGCTCACCCGCCTGTACTGGCTGGTGGCGGTCTGGACGATGGCCTTCCCGCTGATCGCCAACTCCTGGGGCTGGATCTTCACCGAGATGGGCCGCCAGCCGTGGGTCGTCTACGGCCTGTTCCAGACCCGGGACGCGGTCTCCCCCGGTGTCTCCCAGGCCGAGGTCCTCACCTCGATGATCGTCTTCACCACGCTGTACGCGATCCTCGCCGTCGTCGAGGTCAAGCTGCTGGTCAAGTACGTCAAGGCGGGCCCGCCCGAGCTCACCGAGGCCGACCTCAACCCGCCCACGAAGATCGGCGGCGACTCCCGTGACGCCGACAAGCCGATGGCCTTCTCGTACTAGGCCGAGGGAGCTGCACAGTCATGGAACTGCACGACGTCTGGTTCGTCCTGATCGCCGTCCTGTGGACCGGCTACTTCTTCCTGGAGGGCTTCGACTTCGGAGTCGGTGTGCTCACGAAGCTGCTCGCCCGGAACCGGCCCGAGAAGCGGGTGCTGATCAACACCATCGGACCCGTCTGGGACGGCAACGAGGTGTGGCTGCTGTCGGCGGGCGGCGCGACCTTCGCCGCCTTCCCCGAGTGGTACGCCACGCTCTTCTCCGGCTTCTACCTCCCCCTGCTGGTCATCCTGGTCTGCCTCATCGTCCGGGGCGTCGCCTTCGAGTACCGGGCCAAGCGACCCGAGGAGAACTGGCAGCGCAACTGGGAGACGGCGATCTTCTGGACCTCGCTGACCCCCGCGTTCCTGTGGGGTGTGGCCTTCGGCAACATCGTGCGGGGCGTGAAGATCGACCAGGACTTCAACTACACCGGCGGCGTCCTGGACCTGCTCAACCCGTACGCCCTCCTGGGGGGCCTGGTCACGCTGGCGCTGTTCACCTTCCACGGGACGGTGTTCGTCGGCCTCAAGACCGTCGGGGAGATCCGGGAGCGCGCGCGGACGCTGGCGCTGCGCGTCGGGCTGGTGACCGCCCTGCTGGCCCTCGCCTTCCTGGGGTGGACGCAGTCCGACCGGGGTGACGGGGTGTCGCTCGTCGCGGCCGTCGCGGCCGTGGTGTCGCTCGTCATGGCGCTGGTCGCGGCCCGGGCGGGACGTGAGGGCTGGGCGTTCGCCCTCTCGGGGCTCACCATCGTGGCCACGGTGGCGGTGCTCTTCCTGACGCTGTTCCCGAACGTCATGCCGTCCACGCTGAACTCCGACTGGAGCCTGACCGTCACCAACGCCTCGTCCAGCCCGTACACGCTGAAGATCATGACGTGGTGTGCGGCGATCGCCACTCCGGTGGTGATGGTCTACCAGGGCTGGACGTACTGGGTGTTCCGCAAGCGGATCGGCACGCAGCACATCGCCGATCCCGTGCACTGAGGTGTGTTTCACGTGAAACCAATCGATCCGCGTCTGCTCCGGTACGCCCGTGCCACCCGGGGTTTCCTGGTGGCGGTCGTCGCCTTGGGGGCCGTCGGGGCGGGGCTAGTCATCGCCCAGGCGATGCTCATCGCCGAGATCGTGGTCGGCGCGTTCCAGCACCGTATGACGGTGTCGGAACTCGTCACTCCCCTGCTGCTGTTGGCCGTCGTCGCGGTCGGGCGGGCGCTGGTCGGCTGGCTCACCGAGCTCGCCGCACACCGGGCGAGTGCGGCGGTGAAGTCGGAGTTGCGGGGGCGGTTGCTGGAGCGGTCCGCTCGGCTGGGCCCCGGGTGGCTGAGCGGGCAGCGGACCGGCTCGCTGGTCGCCCTGGCCACCCGGGGTGTGGACGCCCTCGACGACTACTTCTCGCGGTACCTGCCGCAGCTGGGCCTCGCGGTGGTGGTGCCGGTGGCGGTGCTGGCGCGGATCGTCACGGAGGACTGGGTCTCCGCGGCCATCATCGTGGGCACCCTGCCCCTGATCCCGGTCTTCATGGTGCTGATCGGCTGGGCGACCCAGTCCCGGATGGACCGTCAGTGGCGGCTGCTGTCGCGGCTGTCCGGGCACTTCCTGGACGTCGTCGCAGGGCTGCCGACGCTGAAGGTGTTCGGGCGGGCCAAGGCCCAGGCCGAGTCGATCCGGCGGATCACCGGCGAGTACCGGCGGGCGACCATGCGGACGCTGCGGATCGCCTTCATCTCCTCGTTCGCGCTGGAGCTGCTCGCGACGATCTCGGTCGCGCTGGTCGCCGTGACGATCGGCATGCGGCTGGTGCACGGCGAGATGGACCTGTACATCGGCCTGGTCATCCTGATCCTGGCGCCCGAGGCCTATCTGCCGTTGCGGCAGGTCGGGGCGCAGTACCACGCGGCGGCGGAGGGGCTCGCCGCGGCCGAGGAGATCTTCGCCGTCCTGGAGACGCCCGTTCCGGCATCCGGTTCCGAGGCGCTTCCGGAAGGGGCGCTGTCCTTCGAGGGCGTGACCGTCCGGTATCCGGGGCGGTCGGCGGACGCCGTCTCCGAGGTGTCCTTCACCGTCGAGCCCGGGGAGACGGTCGCGCTGGTCGGCCCGAGCGGGGCGGGCAAGTCGACGCTGCTGCATGTGCTGCTCGGGTTCGTGCCCGCGGCAGAGGGGCGGGTACGGGTCGGGGGAGTCGACCTCGCCGAGGCGGACCTGGAGCAGTGGCGGTCCCGCGTGGCGTGGGTGCCGCAGCGGCCGCATCTGTTCGCCGGGACGATCGCCGAGAACGTACGGCTGGCCCGGCCCGACGCCGACGAGGAGGCCGTCCGGCGGGCGCTGCGGGACGCCGGGGCGCTGGAGTTCGTGGACGCGCTGCCCGAGGGTCTCGGCACCCGGCTCGGCGAGGACGGGACCGGGCTGTCCGCCGGGCAGCGGCAGCGGCTCGCGCTGGCGCGGGCGTTCCTCGCGGACCGGCCCGTGCTGCTGCTCGACGAGCCCACGGCGGCGCTGGACGGGGCCACCGAGGCCGAGGTCGTGGCGGCGGTGCGGCGGCTGGCGGCAGGGCGGACGGTGCTGCTGGTGGTGCACCGTCCGGCGTTGCTGGGCGTGGCGGACCGTGTGGTGCGGCTGGAGCAGCCCGAGGTCGCCGCGGTGTCGTCGGTTCCTGCCGCGCATCGTGAAGCGCGTGCCGCCGAGGCCGAGCTGCCTATGCCGGACGTGCCGACTGCGTCGGCCACGCCATCCGTACCGGCCGCGCCGGCCACGCCTGTCGCGCCGGCCACGCCTGGAGCCAAGCCCGCTCCCGGCGGTGTCCTCGCGCGCGTCCGTGCCCTGTCCGGTGCCCGGCGCGGGCGGCTCGGACTCGCGCTGCTGCTGGGGAGTCTCGCGCTCGGGAGCGCCGTGGGGCTCATGGCCACCTCGGGGTGGCTGATCTCGCGTGCCTCGCAGCAGCCGCCCGTGCTGTACCTGATGGTGGCCGTGACGGCGACGCGGGCCTTCGGCATCGGGCGGGCCGTGTTCCGGTATGCCGAGCGGCTGGTCTCGCACGACGCCGTGCTGCGCATGCTGGCGGACACCAGGGTCGCGGTGTTCCGCAGGCTGGAGCGGCTGGCGCCCGCCGGACTGCGTGAGGCCCGCCGGGGCGATCTGCTCTCCCGGCTGGTCGCGGACGTGGACGCGCTGCAGGACTACTGGCTGCGGTGGCTGCTGCCGGCCGGGGCGGCCGTCGTCGTGTCGGCCGCGTCCGTCGGCTTCACGGCGTGGCTGCTGCCCGAGGCCGGCGCCGTGCTCGCGGCCGGGCTGCTGGCCGCCGGTGTGGGCGTGCCGCTGGTCACCGGTGCCGTCGCCCGGCGGGCCGAGCACCGCCTGGCGCCCGCCCGCGGGGTGCTGGCGACGCGGGTGGCCGATCTGCTCACCGGCACCGCGGAGCTGACCGTCGCCGGTGCCCTGTCGGCCCGGACCGCCCAGGCGCGTGAGGCCGACGGGGCGCTCACCCGGATCGCCTCGCGCGCCGCCACCGCCACGGCCCTCGGCGACGGGCTCACCGCGCTGGTCTCCGGCCTGACGGTCACGGCAGCCGCCCTGCTCGGCGCGCAGGCGGTCGCCGCGGGGAGGCTGGACGGTGTCACCATGGCCGTGGTCGTCCTCACCCCGCTGGCCGCCTTCGAGGCCGTACTCGGGCTTCCGCTGGCCGTGCAGTACCGGCAGCGGGTGCGCCGCAGCGCCGAGCGGGTGTACGAGGTGCTGGACGCCCCGGAGCCCGTGGGGGAGCCGGAGCGGCCCCGGCAGGCACCTGCCTCGCCGTTCCCGCTCCAGGTCAGGGGGCTGGCCGCGCGGTACGCGGGGCAGGAGCGGCCCGCGCTCGCCGGCCTCGATCTGACCCTGGAGGAGGGCCGCCGGATCGCCGTGGTCGGACCCTCCGGCTCCGGCAAGACGACGCTGGCGCAGGTGCTGTTGCGTTTCCTCGACGCGGAGGAGGGGTCCTACACGCTCGCCGGCGTGGACGCCCGCGCCCTGCTCGGCGACGACGTCCGCGGGCTCGTCGGACTGTGCGCGCAGGACGCGCACCTCTTCGACAGCTCACTGCGGGAGAACCTGCTACTCGCCCGGAAGGACGCCGGCGAGGACGAACTGCGCGCCGCGCTGGGCCGGGCCCGGCTGCTGGAGTGGGCCGACAGTCTGCCCGACGGGCTCGACACGCTCGTCGGCGAGCACGGGGCGCGGTTGTCCGGAGGGCAGCGGCAGCGGCTGGCACTGGCCCGCGCCCTGCTCGCCGATTTCCCCGTCCTGGTGTTGGACGAGCCCGCCGAGCACCTGGACCTGCCGACCGCCGACGCGCTCACCGCCGACCTGCTGGCCGCCACGGAGGGGCGTACGACGCTGCTCATCACGCACCGGCTGGCGGGCCTGGAGGCGGTGGACGAGGTGCTCGTGCTGGATCGTGGACGGGTCGTGCAGCGCGGGCCGTACACCGAGCTGGTGTCCGCGGACGGGCCGCTGCGGGACATGGCGGAGCGGGAGGCGGCGGCTGAGTCCCTCGTGGGAGCGTCCTGACGCGTACGGGGCCTGCTGGGCCCGTGGCCCCGGCCCCGGGCAGGTCCCGGCCGGGGCAGGCGTCGCGCTGAGCCGTTCGGAGCAGTCGGTCCCCCGGCCGTACGACATGAACAGGACCGGGACCGCGGCCCTGGGCGACGATCACTGACATGCGCTCACATCGCCGCCTGTGGCTCCTTGTTCCGGTCCTGCTGTGCGCGCTGGCCATCCTCGGGGCGCGGCCCACGGCGGTGGAGAAGGAACCCGGGAGCGGCAGCGGCGCGAGCGGCCTCAGCGCCGAGGTGGTGCGGCTGTACGAGGAGGCCGCGGTGGCGACCCAGCAGTACGAGGCCGGCCGCAAGGAAGCCGACGGACAACGGGCCAGGGCGCAGCGGGCGGAGGAACTCCTGGACGCCCAGCGGCGGCACATCGCCGACCTGCACGAGGACCTGGGACGGATCGCCCGCGCCCAGTACCGCACCAACGGTGGCCTGCCGGTGGCCGCGCGGATGATCCTGGCCGACAGCCCCGAGGACCTGATGCGCGGTCAGCACGCCTTCTCGCAGGCGGATCTCGCCCTGAACAACGCGATCTCCAAGAACCGCCGGGCCGAGGCACGCCTGGCGGCGGACGAGGCCAAGGCAGCCGCCGAGTGGCAGGCCCTGGAGACGCGGAACACCCAACTCGCCGCCCTGAAGGCGGACATCGAGCAGAAGCTCGAAGAGGCACGCTCACGGCTCCAGGGGGAGGCGGACGCGGCCGTCGCCGCCGGGGCGTGTCGCGGGGCCGTCCGGCTGGACCAGCCGGAGACCGGGTTCACCAGCGACTGGGTCGCGCCCGTGGAGACGTACGAGCTGTCGGCGTCCTACGGCAGCGGCGGTGCGCGGTGGTCGAGCCGGCACACCGGGCAGGACTTCGCGGTGCCGATCGGCACACCGGTGCGGGCCGTGGGCGTCGGCCGGGTGGTGAGGGTGTCCTGCGGCGGGCCCTTCGGCATCGAGATCGTGCTCAAGCACGCGGGCGGCTACTACACGCAGTACGCCCACCTCGCGTCCGTCGCGGTCGACCAGGGCGAGCATGTGAGCCCCGGCCAGTGGATCGGTCAGTCGGGCACCACGGGCAACTCCACGGGACCGCACCTGCACTTCGAGACCCGGGTCACGCCGGAGATGGGCTCGGCGGTGAACCCGGTGTCGTGGCTGGCGGCGCGAGGGGTGTCGCTCTGACCCTGGGGGCGGGGGCGGGGGCGGGGGCGGGGGCGGACCGGCGGCTAGGGCAGCTCGGTCAGCAGCTCCTCGATCACGACCGCCACCCCGTCGTCGTTGTTCGCGACCGTCCGCCCGGAGGCGGCGGCGATCACGTCCGGGTGGGCGTTGCCCATCGCGTACGACCGGCCCGCCCAGGTCAGCATCTCCACGTCGTTCGGCATGTCACCGAAGGCGACGACCTCCTCGTGCGAGATGCCGCGTTCGGCGCAGCACAGGGCGAGCGTGCTGGCCTTGGACACCCCGGGGCCGCTGATCTCCAGCAGGGCGCTGGGGCTGGAGCGGGTCACGTTGGCGCGGTCGCCGATCGCGAGCCGGGCCAGGGTGAGGAAGGCGTCGGGGTCGATCTCGGGGTGGTAGGCGAGGATCTTCAGCACCGGCTCCGCGGCCGCCGGATGGTCGGCGGAGAGCAGTTCCTCGGCCGGGGCGAGGCTGTCGGGTATCTCCATGTGCAGCTTCGGGTACGCCGGCTCCTGGTAGAAGCCGTACGTCTGCTCCACCGCGTACACCGTGCCGGGCGCCGCCTCGCGCAGCAGCCGTACGGCGTCCAGCGCGTTCTCCCGCGCCAGCTCCCGCACCTTCACGAATCGGTGGGCGCCGGGGCCGCCGTGCAGGTCGACCACGGCGGCGCCGTTGCCGCAGATCGCCAGGCCGTGGCCGTGCACGTGGTCGCTGACGACGTCCATCCAGCGGGCCGGGCGGCCGGTGACGAAGAAGACCTCGATGCCCGCCTCCTCGGCGGCGGCCAGTGCGGCGACCGTGCGCGGGGACACCGACTTGTCGTCGCGCAGCAGGGTGCCGTCGAGGTCGGTGGCGATGAGCCGCGGCGGGAGGGTCCGGGCGGCGGTCTCGGGCTGTCGGGTCGCTGAGGTCACCCGGCCATTGTCCCGCATATGCGTGCACGGGCGTGCGGGGCCGTGCACAGGTGAGTGGATACCGCTCTCACCAGTGGGTCCGCCTGCGGGAGTCCTCACCAGCGGGTCCGCCCGCGGAAGTCCTCACCAGCGGGTCCGCCTGCGGGAGTCCTCATCAGGCGCTCCGCTGCGGAAGCCGGTGTGCTCAGCGCAGCTGCGCCGGCGCCTCCATCGCGATCTGCTCGAAGACCTTCTCGTCCGCGGCGAAGTCCGAGTCGGGGATCGGCCAGTGGATCACCAGCTCGGTGAAGCCCAGTTCCGCGTGCCGGCCGGCGAAGTCGACGAAGGCGTCCAGGGACTGCAGCGGGCCGACGCGCTCCGGCGTGAATCCGGTGAGCAGGACCTTGTCGAGGTCGGTCAGGTCCCGGCCGACCTCGGCGCAGATGTCGGCCAGCTTCTCCGCCTGCCCGCGAATGGCCTGAATCGACTGTTCAGCAGTGCCGTTCTCGTACAGCTTGGGGTCGCCGGTGGTCACCCACGCCTGCCCGTGCCGGGCGGCGAGCCGCATCCCGCGCGGCCCGGTCGCGGCCACCGCGAACGGCAGCCGGGGGCGCTGTACACAGCCGGGGATGTTCCGCGCCTCATGGGCCGAGTAGAAGTCACCCTCGTACGACACCGCGCTCTCGCTGAGCAGCCGGTCGAGCAGCGGAACGAATTCGCCGAAGCGGTCGGCGCGCTCCCGCGGCGTCCACGGCTCCTGGCCGAGCGCGGTGGCGTCGAAGCCGGAGCCGCCCGCGCCGATACCCAGCGTGACGCGTCCGCCGGAGATGTCGTCGAGGGAGATCAGCTCCTTGGCGAGGGTCACCGGATGCCGGAAGTTCGGCGAGGTCACCAGGGTGCCCAGCCGGAGCCGGTCGGTGACGGTCGCGGCGGCCGTGAGGGTGGGCACGGCGCCGAACCACGGGCCGTCCCGGAAGCTGCGCCAGGACAGGTGGTCGTACGTGTACGCGGTGTGGAAGCCGAGCTGCTCGGCGCGCGTCCAGGCCGCACGGCCGCCTTCGTGCCAGCGGCGGTAGGGGAGGATCACGGTGCTCAGACGCAGACTCATGACGTCGAGCCTAAGGGACCCCTGCGGGACACCCCTGTTTCACGTGAAACAGTCACCCTCGGTCACCCAGGGCTCCACGGACGGTAGGTCAGTGAGGACCGGGAAAGCGCAGGTCAGTGAGGACCGGGAAAGCGCAGATACTCCGGCGGCACCGCCTGGGTCAGCCAGACCCCGTTCGCGCTGACGTGGAAGACGTGGCCGTCGCGGTGCATGGCCGCCGCGTCCACCCCCAGCACGACCGGCCGGCCGCGCCGGGCACCCACGCGGGTCGCCGTCTCGCGGTCGGGTGAGAGGTGCACGGCATGCCGGTTCATCGGCCGGAGCCCCTCGGCCCGGATCGCGTCCAGGTTGCGGGCGACGGTGCCGTGGTAGAGGTGCGCGGGCGGGGTCGCCGGTGGCAGCCCGAGGTCGACCGCCACGCTGTGGCCCTGGCTGGCGCGGATCCGTGTGCCCTCGACGGCGAAACGCCGCTTGTCGTTGGCGGCGACGACATGGTCCAGCTCGTCGCGCGTGAAGCGGAAGCCGTGCGCGGCGGCCGCGGCGATCAGGGTGTCGATCTCGACCCAGCCGCCCTCGTCGAGCGCCAGCCCGATCCGTTCCGGCTGATGGCGAAGGTGCTTGGAAAGGTACTTCGACACCTTCACGGTGCGTCGCTCGTCCATGCCACCAGGGTGCGGGAGAGACGCGAATCACGCGATCGAGTTTCGATCAGCAGGTTTGGTCCACAGCCAAGTGGTGTTATCCACAGGGGAATTGGCGATTCTGTGGACAACTGGCCTTCCTTTCCGCTGTCTTGGGCCGTCAGACCGGCGGCTTCACGCGCGCGATCCGCCGCAGGATCCCCGGCGCGAACCGCGACAGCACCCGGGCGCCCCGCGCCTCCGGCGTCACCGGGACCACCGCCTCGTCGCGTGCCACCGCCCGCAGGATCGCCCCGGCCACCTTCTCCGGCGGATAGTTGCGCAGCCCGTAGATACGGGCGGCGCGCCGCTGGAGCCGCTTCTCCTCCTCGGCGTCCACCCCGGCGAAGTGCGCCGTGGAGGTGATGGCGGTGTTGACGAAGCCGGGGCAGACCGCCGTCACGCCGATCCCCTGCCCGGCGAGCTCCGCCCGCAGGCACTCGCTGAGCATCAGCACGGCCGCCTTGGAGGTGCTGTACGCGGGCAGCGCCCGGGACGGCTGGTAGGCCGCCGCCGACGCCACGTTGACGATGTGGCCGCCCTGCCCGCGCTCGGCCATCCGCCGGCCGAAGAGGCGGCAGCCGTGGATCACCCCCCACAGGTTGATGTCGAGGACCTTCTTCCAGTCCTCCGGGGTGGTGTCGAAGAAGGAGCCGGACAGTCCGATCCCGGCGTTGTTCACGAGGACGTCCACCACGCCGTACTCGGCGCAGACCTTCGCGGCGAGCCGCTCCATGGCCTGTTCGTCGGAGACGTCCGCGGTCTCCGCCCAGGCCGCCGGCGCGCCCGCCGCACGGGAGGACTCGGCGGTGCGGGCCGCCGCCTCCGCGTCCCGGTCGACGGCGACCACGCGCGCCCCGGCCGCGGCGAAGGCGAGCGCCGTCGCCCGCCCGATGCCGCTGCCCGCGCCGGTGACCAGCACGAGCTGCCCGCCGAACCGCTCGGCGTGCCTGCCGCTCGCCGCCGCTCGGGGCCGGTCGTCCTCGACGGACGTGACGAACTCCGTGATCCAGGCGGCCAGCTGATCGGGACGCGTACGGGGGATCCAGTGCCCCGCCCGGACCGTCCTCCGGGTCAGCTGCGGAACCCACTGCTCCAGGTCGTCGTGGAGCCGCTCCGACAGGAACCGGTCGCCCAGGGGCGTGACGAGCTGCACGGGCACGTGGGCGTACGCGTCCGGGCGGGGCTCGCGCAGCCGGGGCCGTACGTTGTCCCGGTACAGCCAGGCACCGTGGGCGGCGTCCGACGCCAGCGACGAGGTCGGGTAGTCGCCCGGGGGCACTTTCTCGACGCGCTCCAGGACCCGGGGCCAGCGCTTGCCGAGCGGGCCGCGCCAGGCCAGCTCGGGCAGCACGGGCGCGTGCAGCAGATAGACGTACCAGGACCTGGCGCCCTGCCCGAGGAGCTGGCCGACCCGGCGCGGGGTGGGCCGCTTCACGCGCCGTGCGAGCCAGTGGCCGAAGTGGTCGAGGGACGGCCCGGACATCGACGTGAAGGAGGCGACGCGGCCCTCGGTGCGTTTGACGGTGGCGAACTCCCAGCCCTGCACCGAACCCCAGTCGTGCCCCACCAGGTGCACGGGCCGGTCCGGACTCACCGCGTCAGCGACGGCCAGGAAGTCGTCCGTCAGCTTCTCCAGCGTGAACCCGCCCCGCAGCGGCCGCGGCGCCGTCGACCGGCCGTGGCCGCGGACGTCGTACGCCACGACGTGGAACCGCTCGGCGAGCCGCGCGGCGACCTCCGACCAGACCTCCTTGCTGTCGGGATAGCCGTGCACCAGCACGACCGTCGGCCGGTCCGGATCGCCCAGCTCGGCCACGCACAGCTCGACTCCGCCGGTCCGCACCCCGCGCTCCCGCGCGCCCGTGAGCAACGTCATCCGGCGAATCTGGCAGTTGTTAGAGAGTTCGTCAATAGCGGCTTCCCGTCCCTGGTGATCCCGGAGGACCAGGCCCCCTAAGGGCCCGTACTACTGGAGGCTGACCCGAATACAGACCTGCGGAGTGACGACCGCCACCCACCCGGCCCCTACCTTCGAGGGGTGACTGTGATCGCGACCGAAAGCCTGAGCAAGCGGTTCCCCCGGGTGACCGCGCTTGACCGGCTCTCCGTGGACGTCGGGCCCGGTGTGACCGGACTCGTCGGAGCCAATGGGGCCGGCAAGTCCACACTGATCAAGATCCTGCTGGGTCTGTCCCCCGCCACCGAGGGCCGCGCCGAAGTGCTCGGACTCGATGTCGCCACCAAGGGCGCCGCCATCCGCGAGCGGGTCGGCTACATGCCCGAGCACGACTGCCTGCCGCCGGACGTCTCGGCCACCGAGTTCGTCGTCCACATGGCGCGCATGTCCGGCCTGCCGCCCACGGCGGCGCGCGAGCGTACCGCCGACACGCTGCGCCACGTCGGCCTGTACGAGGAGCGCTACCGTCCCATCGGCGGCTACTCCACCGGCATGAAGCAGCGGGTGAAGCTCGCGCAGGCCCTCGTCCACGACCCGCAGCTGGTCTTCCTCGACGAGCCGACCAACGGCCTCGACCCGGTCGGCCGCGACGAGATGCTCGGCCTGATCCGCCGCATCCACACCGACTTCGGCATCTCGGTCCTGGTCACCTCGCACCTCCTGGGCGAACTGGAGCGCACCTGCGACCACGTCGTCGTCATCGACGGCGGCAAGCTCCTGCGCTCCAGCTCCACCACGGACTTCACGCAGACCACCACGACCCTGGCGATCGAGGTCACCGACACCGACGAGCACCCGGACGGCACCCGCGCGGTGCGCGAGGCGCTGCACGCGCGCGGGGTGAGCGTCGAGGACGGCAGCGGCCTGCCCGGCGCGGGCCACGTCCTGCTCCTGACCGCGCAGGGCGAGGAGACCTACGACCTGGTCCGTGACGTGATCGCCGACCTCGGACTCGGCCTGGTGCGCATGGAGCAGCGCCGGCACCACATCTCCGAGGTCTTCACGGCCAGTGACCAGCACGAGCAGCGGAAGGAGGCGGTCGGCCATGGCGGTTGAGCACACCACGGGGACATCCGCCCCGGCGCCGGGTGACCAGACCCGCATCCACAACATCGGCTACCGCAGCTACGACGGCCCCCGCCTGGGCCGCGCCTACGCCCGCCGCTCCCTGTACTCGCAGTCCCTGCGCGGCTCCTACGGCCTCGGCCGCTCGGTGAAGTCCAAGGTCCTGCCGATGCTGCTGTTCGTGGTGATGTGCGTGCCCGCGGCCATCATGGTCGCCGTCGCGGTCGCCACCAAGGCCAAGGAACTGCCGCTGGACTACACGCGCTACGCGATCGTCATGCAGGCGGTCATCAGCCTCTACGTCGCCTCGCAGGCACCCCAGTCCGTCTCGCGCGACCTGCGTTTCAAGACGGTGCCCCTGTACTTCTCGCGGCCCATCGAGACCGCCGACTACGTCCGCGCCAAGTTCGCGGCACTGGCCTCGGCGCTGTTCATCCTCACGGCCGCTCCCCTGCTGGTGCTCTACGTCGGCGCGCTGCTGGCCAAGCTGGACTTCGCCGACCAGACCAAGGGATTCGCACAGGGACTCGTCTCCGTGGCACTGCTCTCACTGCTCTTCGCCGGCATCGGCCTGGTCATCGCGTCCTTCACCCCGCGCCGCGGCTTCGGCATCGCGGCCGTGATCGCCGTGCTGACCATCACCTACGGCGCCGTCTCCACCCTCCAGGCCATCGCGGACGTGCAGGGCAGCGCCGACGCCGTGCCGTGGATCGGGCTGTTCTCGCCGATCACACTCGTCGACGGTGTGCAGTCCGCGTTCCTGGGCGCGACCTCCGCCTTCCCCGGCGGGGTGGGCCCGAGCAACGCCGAAGGCGTCGTCTTCGTCCTCGTCGCCCTCGGCCTGATCGCGGCGAGCTACGGCCTCCTGATGCGCCGCTACAAGAAGGTGGGACTGTGACCACGCTCTCCATCGACCACGTCTCCCGCTGGTTCGGCAACGTGGTCGCCGTCAACGACATCACCATGACCATCGGCCCCGGCGTCACGGGCCTGCTCGGCCCCAACGGCGCCGGGAAGTCCACCCTCATCAACATGATGGGCGGCTTCCTCGCCCCCTCCACCGGCACGGTCACCCTCGACGGACAGCCCGTCTGGCGCAACGAGAAGATCTACCGGCACATCGGCGTCGTCCCCGAGCGGGAGGCGATGTACGACTTCCTCACCGGCAAGGAGTTCGTCCT
This sequence comes from Streptomyces olindensis, assembly GCF_040645895.1. Lineage (NCBI taxonomy): Bacteria > Bacillati > Actinomycetota > Actinomycetes > Kitasatosporales > Streptomycetaceae > Streptomyces > Streptomyces olindensis. The sequence continues at coordinate 37,823 of NZ_JBEYZD010000033.1, forward strand.
CGCCAACGCCGAACTGCACGGCCTCGGCGCCAAGGCGGCCCAGAAGGCGCTCGCCACGGTCGAGATGGAGTACGCGCAGGACCGCAAGATCCAGACGTACTCCAAGGGCATGCGCCAGCGCGTGAAGATGGCCTCCGCGCTCGTGCACGACCCCTCGCTGCTCCTGCTCGACGAGCCGTTCAACGGCATGGACCCCCGTCAGCGCATGCAGCTGATGGACCTGCTGCGCCGCATGGGCGACGAGGGCCGCACGGTGCTGTTCTCGTCCCACATCCTCGAAGAGGTCGAGCAACTCGCCTGGCACATCGAGGTCGTCGTCGCCGGGAGGCACGCGGCCAGCGGTGACTTCCGCAAGATCCGCCGCCTGATGACCGACCGGCCGCACCGCTACCTGGTGCGCTCCAGCGACGACCGAGCCCTCGCTGCCGCGCTGATCGCCGACCCGTCGACGTCCGGCATCGAGGTCGACGTCGCCGAGGGCGCGCTGCGCGTCCAGGCCGTCGACTTCGGCCGCTTCACCGCGCTGCTGCCCAGGGTCGCCAGGGACCACGGCATCCGGCTGCTCACGGTCTCGCCGTCCGACGAGTCCCTCGAGTCCGTCTTCTCGTACCTGGTCGCGGCGTAGGAGGCCCTGATGTACGACCCCACAGTCGCCCGGCTCACCTACCGGGCCCTGCTCGGCCGGCGCCGGGCCCTCATCCTCGGCGCGCTGCCGCTGCTGCTGATCGTGATCGCCGTGGCCGTGCGCGCCCTCGCCGGAGCGGACGACCAGACGGCGTCCGACCTGCTGGGCGGCCTCGCCCTGGCCACGATGGTGCCGATCATCGGCGTCATCGCCGGTACCGGCGCGATCGGCCCGGAGATCGACGACGGCTCCGTGGTGTACCTGCTGTCCAAGCCGATCAAACGGCCCACGATCATCTTCACCAAGCTGATCGTCGCGATCGCGGTGACCATGGTGTTCTCCGCGGTGCCGACGCTCATCGCCGGGTTCATCCTGAACGGCAACGGCCAGCAGATCGCCGTGGCCTACACCGTGGCGGCGCTGGTCGCCTCCATCGCCTACGCGGCCCTGTTCCTGCTGCTCGGCACGGTCTCCCGGCACGCGGTGGTCTTCGGCCTCGTCTACGCGCTGGTCTGGGAGGCCCTGTTCGGCTCCCTGGTGCCGGGGGCCCGCACGCTGAGCGTCCAGCAGTGGTCGCTGGCCGTGGCCCAGAAGGTGTCCGGCGGGGACCTGGTGACCTCGGACGTGGGCCTGACCACGGCGACGGTCCTGCTGGTGGCGGTGACGGTCCTGGCCACCTGGTACGCCGGTCAGAAGCTGCGCTCGCTCACGCTCGCCGGCGAGGAGTGAGGTGCCCCGGGCCTTGACGGAGGCTTCACCTCTGTCAGGGCACACTGGGCAAACCATATGTAAGGGAACCGCACGGGAGTTGGACGACCGGGGAGAGGGGAACGGGGATGGCGGGCGAGAAGGCTCAGTACGACGGACAGTCCGACAGCGGATCCGGCGAGGAAGCCTGGGACGACCTCGTCCTGGACGAGGACTTCATACGCTCCGCCGAGACCTCCGAGCCGTCCGCCCGTGCCCGGATGCTCGCCGAGCGCTGGCGCCGCGAGGAACCGGAACCGCAGCCCTGGCGCTCCGACGAGCCGCCCGCGGGCTGGTTCTTCAGCAAGGCCCGCAGGCGCAGGTGGCGCAGGCGTTAGCCGGCCACCGGGCAGATCCCCGAACGGCCCGGGTCGGGGGCGCGATCCCCGGCCCGGGCCGGGTCCGGCCGTGCCGGCGATTTATTCGGTGGCGTCCAATTCGCCCGGGGGGGCACAGTAGTTCTCGTCACCGCCGGGCTCATCCGGCCCGGCGCCACGTTCTGGGAGAGGAGCGGGACGATGTCCATGCACGGCAGTACGTCCAGCTCCCCGCAGGGCAGCCCGCGGCGGGTTCCGGAGTAGTCGCTACCGCTCCGTGGAACCCGCCCCGCACGGGGAGCTGCCCGGGGCGGCCGCTTCGAGCACGCGAATCGCACATCGCGTGAGGCCGCCCACCCGGAGGATTGGCCGAGTGGTAAGGCACTGGCTTGCTAAGCCATGGTCGGGCTGAAACGCCCGCGCACGTTCGATCCGTGCATCCTCCGCCGCACACACGCTCCGCAGGCTCAGCCCAGCAACCGCTCCAGCACGACCGCGATCCCGTCCTCCTCGTTCGAGGACGTCACCTCGTCGGCCACCGCCTTCAGCTCCGCGTGGGCGTCCGCCATGGCGACGCCGTAGGAGGCCCAGGCGAACATCGGTATGTCGTTGGGCATGTCACCGAAGGCGATCGTGTCCGCCGCCTTCACCTTGAGCCGGCGCGCCGCCAGGGACAGGCCGGTCGCCTTGGACAGCCCCAGGGGCAGGAGCTCGACGATGCCCTCGCCCGCCATGACGACCGTGACGAACCCGCCGGCGGTGCGCGTGGCCACCTCGCACAGCTCGTCGTCGCTCAGCGTCGGGTGCTGGATGTACAGCTTGTTCAGCGGCGCGGTCCACAGGTCCGACGCGTCCGTGAAGGGAGTCGCGGGCAGGTTGCCGTGCGCCGCGTAGCCCGGGCCCACCAGCACCTCGCCGTCCAGGCCGTCACGGCTCGCCGCCAGGTACAGCGGGCCGACCTCCGCCTCGATCTTGGCCAGCGCCACCCCGGCGAGCTGCCGGTCCAGCGTGACCGACGTCAGCAGACGGCGGGCGCCGACGTCGTAGACCTGCGCGCCCTGACCGCAGACGGCCAGGCCCTCGTAGCCGAGGTCGTCGAGGATGTGCCGGGTCCAGGGGACCGCGCGTCCGGTGACGACGATGTGCGCGGCGCCCGCCGCGGTGGCGGCGGCGAGCGCGTCACGGGTGCGCTGCGAGACCGACTCGTCGGAGCGCAGGAGCGTTCCGTCGAGGTCGGTGGCGACGAGTCGGTAGGGGAAGCCGGCGCTCACTTGGCGACCGGCTCCAGCACCTCACGCCCGCCCAGGTACGGACGCAGCACCTCGGGCACGCGCACCGAGCCGTCGGCCTGCTGGTGGTTCTCCAGGATCGCCACGATCGTGCGCGGTACGGCGCACAGCGTGCCGTTGAGCGTGGCCAGCGGGCGGACCTGCTTGCCCTCGCGGACCCGGATCGACAGGCGGCGGGACTGGAACTCCGTGCAGTCCGAGGTCGAGGTCAGCTCGCGGTACTTGCCCTGCGTCGGGATCCACGCCTCGCAGTCGAACTTGCGGGAGGCCGAGGAACCGAGGTCGGCGGAGGCCACGTCGATGACCCGGAACGGCAGCTCCAGCGAGGTCAGCCACTGCTTCTCCCACTCCAGCAGGCGCTGGTGCTCCGCCTGCGAGTCCTCGGGAGTGACGTACGAGAACATCTCGACCTTGTCGAACTGGTGCACGCGGAAGATGCCCCGGGTGTCCTTGCCGTGCGAACCGGCCTCGCGGCGGAAGCAGGGCGAGAAGCCCGCGTAGCGCAGCGGGAGGCGGTCGGCGTCGATGATCTCGTCCATGTGGTACGCCGCGAGGGCGACCTCGGAGGTGCCGACCAGGTAGAGGTCGTCGTTCTGGAGGTGGTAGACGTCCTGGGCGGCCTGGCCGAGGAAGCCCGTGCCCGCCATGGACTGGGGGCGGACCAGGGCCGGGGTCAGCATCGGCGTGAAGCCGGCCGCCGTGGCCTGGGCCATCGCCGCGTTCACCAGGGCGAGCTCCAGCAGGGCGCCGACACCCGTGAGGAAGTAGAAGCGCGAGCCGGAGACCTTGGCACCGCGCTCCACGTCGATCGCGCCGAGGATCTGGCCGAGCTCCAGGTGGTCCTTGGGCTCGAAGCCCTCACCTGCGAAGTCGCGGATCGTGCCGTGCGTCTCCAGCGTGACGAAGTCCTCCTCGCCGCCCACGGGCACGTCCGGGTGGACGAGGTTGCCGAGCCTCTGGAGCAGCTCCTGGGTCTCGGCGGCCGCGGCGTCGCGCTCCGCGTCGGCGGCCTTGACGTCGGCCGCGAGCTGGCCGGCCTTCTTCAGCAGCTCGGCCTTCTCGTCCCCGGTCGCCTTGGGGATGAGCTTGCCGAGCGCCTTCTGCTCGGCGCGCAGCTCGTCGAAGCGGACGCCGGACGACCTGCGCCGCTCGTCGGCAGACAGGAGGGAGTCGACGAGCGCGACGTCCTCTCCACGGGCGCGCTGGGACGCGCGCACACGGTCGGGGTCCTCACGGAGCAGGCGAAGGTCAATCACGCGGTCAAGGCTACCGGTGTGGGGTGACCGCCCACGACTCACTATTCCGGGCGTGCCTTACATACCGTTATGGGTGAATTGCACTCAGTGTCAATAAAGAGGACGCCTTTCCCTGGAACGAGGCATCCCGGAGGCGTCGCATTGACTCGAATCCCTTGTGGGGAACGGGACTTGGGCTTGAGTTGTCCACAGGGATCCACATCCGCCGAAGAGTTATCCACAGGCTGTGTGGAAGATCTGTGGACTTCGGAATTGATCACTCCGGAAGGCTCCGTCCACCCAAGAATTCCCGATACAAACCCGCTCTACCCTCACTTTCGAGTGGAAAAGGGTCACCCCGAAGAGTTACGCAAGGGAAAACAGTGGACGAAGGGTGACCTGCCCGTCGATGGACGCATCAGGGGCCTGTAGGGCGATTTGTCGACTGACTCATGCTTCGTTGTCGACTTGTCCCCAGGTCGAGAAGCGGACCTGTGGATAACTTCTGTGGATAACGACTATCAGCAGGTACGACCGGCCTAGAAGCGGCCGTCCTGGCAGCGCGCGACCCAGTCCGAGGCCGCGAGGAACTCCTCGTCCGACGTCCCCGGCCGCGGCGGCCGGACCTCCCCCGGCTGCATGTCCGCGCGCGGGTAGGAGCCGAGGTAGCGCACCTGGAGGCAGATCCGCTTGAGGCCCATCAGGGCTTCGGCCACCCGGCGGTCGGAGATGTGGCCCTCGGCGTCGATGCAGAAGCAGTAGTTGCCGATGCCCGCGCCGGTGGGCCGGGACTGGAGCAGCATCAGGTTGATGCCGCGGGTGGCGAACTCGCCCAGCAGGTCGCGCAGGCCTCCGGGGTGGTCGTCGCGCTGCCACAGTACGACGGAGGTCTTGTCCGCGCCGGTCGGCGCCGCGGGCCGGGCGGGCCGGCCGACCAGCACGAACCGCGTCTGGGCGTTCTCGGCGTCGTGGATCCCGGTCTCCAGGGCCTCGAGACCGTAGCGGGCGGCGGCGAACTCACCCGCGAAGGCGGCGTCGTACTGGCCCTCCTGGACCAGCCGGGCGGCGTCCGCGTTCGACGCGGCCGACTCCCAGTGCGCGTCCGGGAGGTGCTTCTTCAGCCAGTTGCGCACCTGCGGCTGGGCGGCCGGGTGCGCGGAGACGGTCTTGATGTCCGACAGCGTCGTACCCGGGCGGACGAGCAGCGCGAAGGTGATGGAGAGCAGCACCTCGCGGTAGATCATCAGCGGGGCACCGGCGACGAGCTCGTCGAGGGTGGTGGTGATGCCGCCCTCGACGGAGTTCTCGATCGGCACGAACGCGGCCTCGGCCTCGCCGGCGCGTACCGCGTCGAGTGCGGACTGGACGGACACGTACGGGATGAGCTCCCGGGTGGCGGCCTCGGGAAGCGTGCGCAGGGCGACTTCGGTGAAGGTGCCCTCGGGGCCGAGATACGCATAGCTCGCTGGCATGACCTCACCCTAATGGGCTTGCGGAAGCGCTATCCCCCACAAGCCCGTACAGGGGTGAACTCTCACCCCTCCAGCAACTTCTGCCCCACGTACTCGCCTTCCGCGGCCCCGCCCGGCACCGCGAAGAGCCCGCTCGACTCGTGCCGGATGAACGGCGACAAGGCGTCGCCCCGGTCGAGCTTGCGCTGCACCGGCACGAAGCCGCGCAGCGGATCGGCCTGCCAGCAGATGAAGAGCAGACCGGCGTCGGGCACCCCGTCGGCGTCGATGCCGTCGTGGAAGGAGAACGGGCGGCGGAGCATCGCCGCACCGCCGTTCTGGTCGGGCCGGGTGATGCGGGCGTGGGCGTTGATCGGGACGACCAGGTTGCCCTTGGCGTCCGTCTTCTCCAGGTCCATCGCGGTCGTCTCGGTGCCGCCGGACAGCGCCGCCCCGTTGGATTTGCGGCGCCCGATGACGTCCTCCTGCGCCTTGACGGAGAGCTTCTCCCAGTCGTCGAGGAGCATGCGGATCCGGCGGACGACGGCGTAGGAGCCGTTGGCCATCCAGGCCGGTTCGCCCTTCTCCGGCACGAAGATCCGCTGGTCGAAGTCGGGCTCGCTCGGCTTGGGGTTGCGGGTGCCGTCGATCTGGCCCATCAGGTTGCGGGCGGTCATGGGATGGGCGGTGGCGCCCGGGGAACGGTTGAAGCCGTTCATCTGCCACCGCACCTTGGCGGCCCGGCCCGCGTCCTTCTGGAGGGCGCGCAGGGCGTGGAAGGCGACCAGGGCGTCGTTGGCGCCGATCTGCACCCACAGGTCGCCGTTGCTGCGGTTCTTGTCCAGGTGGTCGGAGGAGAACTCGGGCAGCGGGTCGAGGGCGACCGGACGTTGCTTCTCCAGGCCGGTCCGGGCGAAGAAGCTGTGGCCGAAGCCGAAGGTGATCGTCAGGGACGAGGGCCCGGCGTCGCGGGCCACGTCGGTGTCGCCGTGCGCGCTCGGCTCGCCGGCCATGAGCCGCCGGGCCGTCTCCGACCAGCGGCGGAGCAGGGCGGCGGCCTCCTTGCGGCCGGCACCCGCCGCCAGGTCGAAGGCGACGAGGTGGCCGCGGGCCTGGAGGCCTTCGGTGATGCCGGGCTGATGTTTCCCGTGAAACATCGCCCGGTCGGTGCCGAGCGAGGTGAGCGGAGCGGCGGCCTCGGAGGGAGCGGCGGCGTATCCCACGGCCGCGCCGGCCGTGCCGAGCACGAGCCCGGTGGTGCCGGCGGTGCCGAGCAGCCGCCGTCGGGAGATGCCCTGGGAGGAGGCCGACTCGTTCTCCCCCGGGACGGTGCCGGGGGTACGGGCCGCCGGAATGGACTGGTCAGGCATGGTGGTTCAGCCGATCTGCGCGTTCTTGGAAACGGTCACCTCGTCGATGTCGGAGGTCCGCACGGTCACGTCGACCTCCCAGTCGCCGGCCATGGGGATCTGCACTCCGTTCGCCGACCAGTGTCCGGTAGCGATGTGGTCGGGGACGACGGGCAGGGGCCCGATGTCCTTGGCTTTCAGGGTGAACTCGACCTTCACCTCGGGGATGTCGAAGGCGCGGCCGTTGGGCCGCTCCACGTAGACGTGCAGCTCGTTGTCGCCCACGCGCGCGGGGTCGAGGTCGACCGTGACGATGCCCTTGCCGTCCTTGCCGCCGGTGTCGAACGGCATGTTCAGGGTCAGCGCCCCGGAGGCGCCCGCGTCGGCGGCCGCGGAGGAGGACGAGGTGGCCGCCCTGGCCTCCTGCTCCGTACGGCCCGGCTCGGTCTGCGTCAGCACCGTGGTGACGGCGAGCAGGACGACGGCGATGCCGGCCTCGGCCAGCACGGAGCGGCGCAGGCCGAAGCGGTTGGGGTCGGCGTCCCGCAGCCGCTTCTGCCGGGCGGCCTCCCGAGCGGCCCGCTGCCGGGCGAGCTGGGCGGCGCGCTCGGCGTCGGCGGGGTCGGGAGCGGGCTTGTCGGCAGCGGATTCCTGGGCAGCGGACGTTTCCGCAGCGGGTGCCTCGCCGGAGCTGGTGTCGGCCTCGGTGCCGGTGCCGGTGCCGGCGTGAGTGTCGGAGTGGGCGTCGGTGCCGGAGTCGCCATCGGCGGCGGCGCCCGTGTCCGGGTCTGTGCCCCCGGAGGCCCCCACCCCGGCCCGTACCTTCTCCCGCTCCGCCGACGCCGGCGCCGCCTCCGCCAGCCGTCCGGTCCAGCGCCGCGAGATCCACGCGACCCCGACGAGGACGACGACGAGGGCGATCTTCGCCAGGAGGAGCTGGCCGTAGCGGGTGTCGGTGAAGGCCGACCAGGAGCCGAGCTGGCGCCAGGACTGGTACGTGCCGGTCGCGATCAGGGCGAGCACGCTGCCGAAGGCGACGCGGGAGAAGCGGCGTACGGCCGACGCGTCGACGGGCGCGTCGGCGGGTGCCCGGTACAGGGCGACCAGGAGCGCGCCGAGCCCGCCGAGCCAGGCGGCGACGGCCAGCAGGTGGACGACGTCGACGGGCATGGCGATGCCCGCCTGGAGTCCGACGGAGGCGTGCTCGGACATCGCCCAGCTCGCGGCGAGCCCGGCGGCCACGACGACGCCGCCGATGGCGAGCCCGAAGGTCAGGTCCCGCTTCTCCTGGGGGTCGTCACGCTTGTCGTAGGCACCGAACAGCACGGCGATGAACAGCGCGGCGGCGGCGAGCAGCAGCAGCCGGGAGACCAGGGCGGCACCGGTCTTGGTCTGCAGCACCTGCCCGAGCAGGGACAGGTCGAAGACGTCGGCGACCTTCCCGGAGCCGGTGAAGGAGCCGCGCAGGAGCAGCAGGGCGAGGGTCGCGGCGGTGAGCGCGAGCCACCCGGAGACGACGAACCGCTGCACCGGCCGCACCCCGGAACCGCGCGGCCAGCAGGCGAGCACGAAGGCGGCGCCGCCGGCCATCACGATGAACCCGGCGTACGACACGTACCGCCCGAAGCCGTACAGCCAGCCGACGACGCCGTCGTCGGTGCCCTGCCCCGAGACCGCCACGGACGTCTTGGAGGGCGCGCCGATGGAGAAGGTGTAGGCACCGGCGACCGGGTGGCTGTCCGCCGAGACGACCTGGTAGGCCACCGTGTAGGTGCCGTCGGACAGGCCCGAGTTCAGCCGCACGGCGTAGGTCGTGCCGCTGACCTCGGACGGTTTGCCGTTGTCGACGCGTTTGCCCTCGGGGTCGAGCACGCGCAGCGAGTCGTCGGAGAGCGCGACCTGCTCGGAGAAGGTGAGCGTGATCCGGGCGGGGGCCTGGTCGACCACCGCCCCCTGCCCGGGGTCGCTGCCGGTCAGCGCGGCGTGCGCGGAGGCCGGGGCGGCTCCGGCGAGCAGTGCGCAGGCCGCGGCCAGGAGCAGCAGCACCAGGGTCCGGACGCGGGGGGCGATGGTCTGCGTCACAGGGGTCCCTCCCTCAGTGTCCGGTGTTCGGGGTGTAGGTCGCGGCCTTCACCGGCATCTCCACCTCGACGGGGTCGGAATGGGCGAAGCGCAGCTCGACCGTGACGGTCTGGCCTTCCTTCGGCTTGCGCTTCAGCTGCTCGAACATCAGGTGGTCGCCGCCGCTCTTCAGCACCAGTCGGCCGTGGGCGGGGACTTCGAGGCTCTTGACCTCCCGCATGGCTCCGCCGGTGGTCTCGTGCACGGTGACCTGTCCGGCGATGTCGCTGGTGACCGAGGTCAGCTCGTCGGCCGCACCGCCCTTGTTGGTGACGGTGAGGAAGCCGGCCGCCATCTCGTCGGAGACCGGCTGCGGCATGTAGGCGGAGCCGACGGAGAGTTCCGCCTTCCCGCCCGAGGAGCCGGAGTCGCCGCTGTCCGAGTCCGAGCCGCCGCAGCCCGCCAGGGCCAGTGCCCCGGCTATGACCAGTGCCGCGGGAGCGAGTCGCCGCCTCACGGATTCTCCCCCTTGACGATCTTGGGGAGGTCCTTGGTGTAGTCCTGGACGGTGGCGTCCTCGCCGTAGAGCACATAGCCGCCGTCGGTCTTCGGCGAGAACGCGATGACCTGGGTGCCGTGCTCGGAGACGATCTTGCCGTTCTTGTCCTTGTGCGGCGGGTCGATGGAGATGCCGAGGGTGCGGGCGCCCGCCTGGACGGTCGCGAAGTCGCCGGTGAGGCCGACGAACCGTGAGTCGATGCCCTTGAGCCACTTGCCGAGCTCGGCCGGAGTGTCCCGCTCGGGGTCGGTGGTGACGAACACCACGCGCAGGTCGTCCTGCTCGGCCTTGGGCAGCTGCTTGGTGGCCACGGCGATGTTGTTCATCGTCAGCGGGCAGACGTCGGGGCAGTGGGTGTAGCCGAAGTAGATCAGCGTGGGCTTGCCCTCGGTCTCCTTGCGGAGGTCGTACTTCTTGCCCTGTGTGTCGGTGAGGACCAGGTCGGGCTTCTCGAAGGGCTTGTCGAGGACGGTGGCGGCCTTGTCGGAGCCGGCCTCCTCGGACACCACGGCGACGGGCTTGTTGCTGTCGTCGCCGCTGCCGCAGGCGGTCAGGGTCAGGGAGGCGGCAGCGAGCAGAGCGGCCGCGGCGAAGGTCTTGGTGCGCATAGAAAAATGTCCCAGATGTCGGTGACCCGGCGCGTGCCGGGGGACCCGCCGGGGGCGGGAGCCCGGCACGCGCCGTGCAACGGAAGCAGCCTCAGGCGTTGGTGTGCCGACGCCCGGCGAGCACGCCGTAGGCGACACCGGCCGCGCCGACGACGATGCCGACGATGCCCAGGACGCGGGCGGTGGTGTCGGTGTTGTCGGACGAGCCGGTGTCGGAGGCGGCGGTGTCGGCGGAGGCCTTCTCGGCCGACTCGGAGCCGGAGGAGTCGTCGGCCGCGTTGTCGTGGTGCCCGTCCGCGGAGGCGGCGGACAGCTCCAGCACCGGGGCCGGGTTGTCGGGCTCCTCCTGGCCCTTCTGCGGCACCTCGATCCAGCGGACGACCTCCTTGTTGGAGTACGTCTGCAGGGCCTTGAAGACCAGCTGGTCGGTGTCCTCGGGCAGCTGGCCGACGGAGAGCGGGAACTTCTCGAAGTAGCCGGGCTCGATGCCCTTGCCGTCGGCGGTCCAGGTGACCTTGGTGACGGCCTCGGTGATCTTCTCGCCGTGCATCTCCAGCGGCTTGTCCAGCTTGGACTTGGTGACCTCGATCTTCCAGCCCGGCATCGGCTCCGGCATGACGGAGGCGAGCGGGTGGTCGGTCGGGAAGTTGACCTCGAGCTTCGTGGTCGAGGCGTCGTCGCGCTCGTTGGGGACCTTGAAGTCCACGACCGCGTAGCCGCCCTTCGCGGCCGTGCCCTCGGGCTGCACGGTGACGTGCGCGAAGGCGGGGGCGGACAGGGCGAGGACGGTGACACCGGCGGCGGCACCGGCCGCGGCGATACGGGAAGCCTTCATGGGAAGGGGCACTCCGCTGTGAGTCGATGGGATCGGGTCGGAGGGATGCGCGCACGCGCGCGTGCCGCACGACGGCGGCCCCTCCTCGGCGGAGTGGTGGTCGCGTCGTGTCAGGCGGCGAGGGCGAGTGCGGGAACCGTGACGGCCGGCGGACCGCGCCGGATCACCGTGTGCTGGAGCGCGTCGGTGCTCGGCATGTCGGGCGCCGGCCGCGCGGCGTGCGCGGGGCGCTGCGGTGCCCCCGGCGTTCCGGGGAGACCGGCGCGCAGGGCCCGCACCAGTGCGAGGGCGGCCCGCAGGGAGCGCACGAGCGCCCCTTCGGCGACGCCCTGCGCCGACAGTTCGGTGAGACGCAGCAGGGCCAGGTCGCCGTGGCGCAGCAGCCAGCCGGCGGCGATCGCCGCGAGGACGTGACCGAGCAGCATCGGCAGGGACGGCCACAGCGAGCCCGCCGCGGCGTCCAGATGCGTCGTGTGCGCGCCCGGAGCCGGCTGGAGCCGGGCGTCGGTGAGGATCTTGTGGGCCTGCGCCGGGCTGATCGCCGCCGCCGTCGTGCCGCACACGAGCCGCGCGGCCTGCTGCACCAGCGCGGCGTCGCTCACGCCCGGCTGCACCGAGGCGGTGGCGGCGGCCGAACCGTGCTGGCCCAGGCCGAACAGGGTGTGCAGCACCGTCTGGCCGGCCGCGAGCAGCACCGCGATTCCCGGCAGCGAGCGCGCGCGCCCGGCGAGCGGGGCCGCCACCGCGGCCACGCCGAGGAACCCGGCGCCCAGCGTCCACAGCGGGATACGGTCGCAGGAGGCGAGCGCGTGACCTGCCCCGGCCAGCACGACGCAGACCGCGGCGAACACCGCGGCCCGCAGAATCCGGAGCGTGTGTCCGGAGCGCGTCGCGCGCGCGTGGGGGGCAGTCATGGCGGGCTCATCATCGCACTGGCCCCCGAGGCCTCGTGCGGCAGGTCCGCAAGATGCCGTACGACCGGAACGTCACCCTCTGGCCCCAGGCGCCCCCCTGATGCGCCGATGTCCGCGCCCCCGTATGCGCGGACGTCCGCCCCCACATACACCGATCAGGACCAGCGCGCATCCGCCGTATGGGCGGCGTCACGTCAACTTCACGCTTACACGCGGGGAGTGAGGGCAATACGTAACGGTATGTCGAGCCGCGGCCAGGAGGCTGGAGCATGAGCATCTGGTGGTCACTCCATCTGCGGCGCGAAGCTGCGAGCGTGCCGCTCGCCCGGCGCCTTCTGATCGGCACGATGGAGACGGCGGGCGTCGACCCGGACATCTCCTACGACCTCTCCGTAGCCCTCAGCGAGGCCTGCGCGAACGCCGTGGAGCACGGCGGGGACACGGGGCGCGGCCCCGGTTCGGAGGCGTACCGGGTCACCGCGTACCTCGACGGCGAGAAGTGCCGGATCGAGGTCGCCGACGCGGGCCCGGGGTTTCCCGCGGCCTCCGCCGGCCGGTCCCGCCCGCAGATCCGCCCCGCGCACGCCGACGCGGAGCACGGCAGAGGGCTGTGCCTCATCGAGGAGCTCGCCGACCACGTCCACATCGGCAACAAGCCGGGCCGGGGCGGAGCCGTGGTGAGCTTCGACAAGGTCCTGAAGTGGCGTGAGGACGCCCCGCTGATGGCGGTCTGACGTCCCCGTGGTGGCCTTGCCGGTCCGGGTCCGGGTCCGGGTCCCACCGGTGGGGTGGTGTTTCACGTGAAACACCGCCCGTGCCGTCCGCTAGAACACGACCTGTGCCCGTCCGTCTACAGCGCGCCCCAGTCCAGCGTCGTCCGCGCCAGCCCCGCCACCTGCGTCAGCAGCGCCAGCCGCGCCGCGCGGACGGCCGGGTCGGGGTCCATCACCAGGACCTCGTCGAAGAAGGCGCCGATCGCCTCGACCAGCGGGGCGGAGACCTCCACCAGCGCGTCGAGGTCGTCCTCACGGCCGTCCAGCGCCTGGCGTACGGCTTCCGCGCTCTCGGCGAGACGCAGCTCGGCGGGCGCCGTCAGCAGGGACGGATCGGCTTCGGCCGGGGACTCTTCCTCGGGCAGGATGCGCACGACCCTCTGCAGCGCCGCGGTGAGCGCCTCGAACGCCTCGCTGCCGATGTGCCGCTCCAGCGCGGCCAGCGTGCGATCGCCCTGGGCGGGCCGGTCGGCCCACACCAGGACGGCCTGGACCAGTCGATGCTCGTGCCCGGCGTCCGTCAGCTGCTGCTCGTAGCGCCGGGTGATCAGCTCGGCGGCCTCGGCGACCCGCTCGAAGGGCACCTCGACGCCCTGCGCGGCGTACCGCACGGCCGCCGCGCGCAGCCCGTCGCTCACCCGGACGCCCGCCACGGCGGGCACGTTCCGCAACACGTTGAGCAGCCCGATCGCGGCCCGCCGCACCCCGTACGGATCGGAGCTCCCGGTCGGCGCGGCCCCGATCACGAACATGCCCGTCACCAGGTCGAACCGGTCGGCGAGCGACAGCACGGCACCGGCGTCACCGGCGGGCAGGGCACCGCCGGCGGAGCGCGGCAGCTCCATCTCCGCCAGGGCCCGGGCGACTTCGGCGGACTCGCCGGCCCGGCGGGCGTACTCCTCGGCCATCACCCCGGCCAGTCCGGAGAACTCGATCACCATCTGCGAGGCGAGGTCGAACTTCGCCAGGGCACCGGCGCGGCGCACGACCTCCACCGCCTCCTCCGGCAGCCCGGCCCGCCCGGCGAGGTTGAGGGCGAGGGCTGCGATGCGGTCGGCGCGGTCGGCGACCGTACCGAGCCGGTCCTCGAAGGTCAGCTTGTCCAGCCGCCGCCGGAACTCCTCCGGCGCCACCTTCAGATCCGCCCGCCAGAAGAACGCGGCGTCCTCGTAACGGGCCCGCAGCACCGCCTCGTTGCCCGCCCGCACCACGTCGTCGTCGCACAGGGCGTTGGCGAAGGTGACGAAGTGCGGCATGAGGCGCTCGCCGTCGAGCACGGGCAGATAGCGCTGGTGCTTGCGCATCACGGTGGTCAGGACGCTCGCGGGCAGTTCGAGGTAGCGCTCGTCGAACGACCCCCGCACGGCGTAGGGGAACTCCAGGATGTCGGTGATCTCGTCGATCAGCCCGGCCTGGTCCTCCACGTCGATCCGCCCGCCGACCTCGGCCGCCGCCTCCAGCGCGCCGCGCACCACCGCCCCGCGCCGGGCCTCCCGGTCGAGCAGGATGCCGTGCATGTGCAGGAAGTGCGGGTAGCCCTCGGCGGAGGTGACCCGGACCTCCGGGTAGGGAGCCTGGCGCTGCACCCGGGTGGTGTCGCCGGCGGAGAGCGAGGAGACCACCACGGGCAGGGGAGTACGGCCCAGCAGCGCGAGCAGCCAGCGCACGGGACGCGAGAACGACAGCCCCGGATCGCTCCACCGCATGTTCCGCCCGGCCCGCAGCCCGGACACGACCTCGGCCAGCAGCTCGCTGAGCACCTCGACGGCCGGGCGCCCCGGCTCGTGACGGGTGACCGCCACGTGCTCGACACCCTTGACCTCGACGACCCGCACGTCGGCGGGCTCGGCGCCCTGACTGCGGGCGAAGCCCAGCAGGGCTGGCGTGGGCGCGCCGTCCTTGTAGGCGGCGGCGACCTTGGGGCCGCGCACGGTCCGCATGGTGTCCCGCTCGCGCGGCTGCACGCCCTCGACCGTGATCACGATCCGGCGCGGTGTGGCCATCACGGTGATCGCGCCGTGCCCCAGCCGCGTCGCGGCCAGCTTGGCGGTCACCGACTCGCGCACGGCCTCGGTGGTGGCGGGCACGTCGGCGTACGGCAGCTCCTCCACGCCGATCTCGAACAGCAGCGTCTCGACGCCGGGCACCTTGGGCAGCGCGGCCCGCTCGGCCGGGGCCGGCGCGGCCGCGACCCCGAGCGGGTGCTCCAGCGCGGCCCGCCGCCGCTCCCACAGCTTCGCCGACTCGTGCGTCAGCCCGCGCATCAGCGAGAACGCCTTGGCCCGCTCGGTGGTGCTGATGGCGCCGCGCGCGTCGAGCACGTTGAAGGTGTGGCTGCACTTGAGGACGTAGGTGTACGCCGGGACCGGCAGCTCCAGGTCGAGCAGGCGCCGGGCCTCGGCCGCGTACGACTCGAACAGCCGGTGGTTGGTGTCGATGTCGGCGTCGTCGAGGTAGTAGCGGCTCATCTCGTACTCGTTCTGCCCGAACACCTCGCCGTAGGTGATGCCCGGCGCGTACAGGATGTCCTTGAAGTGCGACACGCCCTGAAGGTTCATCAGGATGCGTTCGAGGCCGTAGGTGATCTCCACCGACACCGGGTCCAGGGCGACACCGCCGACCTGCTGGAAGTAGGTGAACTGGGTGATCTCCATGCCGTCCAGCCAGACCTCCCAGCCCAGCCCCCAGGCGCCGAGCGCGGGTGAGGCCCAGTTGTCCTCGACGAATCGCACGTCGTGCGCGTTCAGGTCGACGCCGAGCGCCCGCAGGCTGCCCAGGTACAGCTCCTGCGGGTTGCCCGGGTCCGGCTTGAGGATGACCTGGAACTGGGTGTGGGTCTGGAGCCGGTTGGGGTTCTCGCCGTAGCGCGAGTCGTCCGGCCGCACGCTCGGCTCGACGTAGGCGACGCTCCACGGCTCGGGGCCGAGCACGCGCAGCGCCGTGGCCGGGTTGGCCGTACCGGCTCCGACCTCGGTGTTCAACGGCTGCGTGATCATGCAGCCGTTGTCGCTCCAGTACTTCTGCAGGGTGAGGATGGCGTCCTGCATGGTCAGCGCTGTCTGAACGTTCTTCATGATGATCGCGCCCGTTCCCCGAGTCGGCCCGGCAAGGTCGGTCATGATCTCATACGTCAACCAGCGCTGACCTGCGCATTTTTGACTGCTGTCGGCGGGGGGATCAGCCCTTGACGGAGGCCATCCAGGCCTCGACCTCGTCCGAACGCCGCGGCAGCGCGGCACTCAGGTTCCGGTTGCCGTCCTCGGTGACCAGGATGTCGTCCTCGATCCGCACACCGATCCCGCGGTATTCCTCCGGCACGGTCAGGTCGTCGGCCTGGAAGTACAGCCCCGGCTCGACGGTCAGGCACATCCCCGGCTCGAGCACGCCGTCCACGTAGGTCTCGGTCCGCGCGGCGGCGCAGTCGTGGACGTCCATGCCCAGCATGTGACCCGTCCCGTGCAGCGTCCACCGCCGCTGGAGCCCCAGCTCCAGCACCCGCTCGACCGGGCCCTCGACGAGCCCCCACTCCACGAGCTTCTCGGCCAGCACCCGCTGCGCGGCGTCGTGGAAGTCCCGGTACTTCGCCCCGGGCTGCACCGCCGCGATCCCGGCCTCCTGGGCCTCGTACACGGCGTCGTAGATCTTGCGCTGGATCTCGTTGAACCGCCCGTTGACCGGCAGCGTGCGCGTCACGTCGGCCGTGTAGTACGTGTGCGTCTCCACGCCCGCGTCGAGCAGCAGCAGGTCGCCCGACCGCACGGGCCCGTCGTTGCGCACCCAGTGCAGCGTGCAGGCGTGCGGCCCGGCCGCGGCGATCGTGCCGTAGCCGACGTCGTTGCCCTCGACGCGCGCGCGGAGGAAGAACGTGCCCTCGATGTACCGCTCGGAGGTCGCCTGGGCCTTGTCGAGGACCTTCACCACGTCCTCGAAGCCGCGCACGGTCGAGTCGACCGCCTTCTGCAGCTCGCCGATCTCGAAGTCGTCCTTGACCAGCCGCGCCTCGGAGAGGAAGACCCGCAGCTCCTCGTCGCGCTCGGCGGTGACCTTGTCGGTCAGCGCGGCCTCGACGCCGGCGTCGTAGCCGCGCACGACCCGCACCGGCCCGGTGGCCTCGCGCAGCGCCCCGGCCAGCTCGCGCACGTCGGAGGCGGGGATGCCGTACAGCTGCTCCGCCTCGGTGAGGGAGTGCCGGCGGCCGACCCACAGCTCGCCCTGGCCGTCCAGCCAGAACTCGCCGTTCTCGCGGTCGGACCGCGGCAGGAGGTAGATCGTCGCCTCGTGGCCCTCGTCCTTGGGCTCCAGGACGAGGACGCCGTCCTCGGTCTGGTTGCCGGTGAGCCAGGCGTACTCGACGGAGGCGCGGAAGGGGTACTCGGTGTCGTTCGAGCGGGTCTTGAGGTTGCCCGCGGGGATCACCAGACGCTCGCCCGGGAAGCGCGCGGACAGCGCGGCCCGGCGGGCGGCGGTCTCGGCGGCCTGGGGGATGGGCTGGAGGTCACGCAGCTCGGTGTCGGCCCAGCCGCTCTTCATGTTCTCGGCCAGCTCGTCGGACACGCCGGGGTACAGTCCGTTCTTCCGCTGCTTGATCGGCTCTTCGCTCTCGTCCGGGATCGCCGGTGTGAGCTCCTCCGCCACGGTCATCCTCCTCGATACGGCACTGGACCACCGTCCACTCTACGGCGGCGTGGAAGGGGGCTCGGGCCGATGACGAGGAGCGTTACTCGAAGCGGGCCGCCAGCAGCACGACGTCCTCGGCGCCGTCCGCGGCGTCCAGCCCGTCCGGCAGCACACTGCGCAGGACGTGGTCGGCGATCGCGCCCGGGTCGCGGCGCAGCGCCCGGGGCACTCCGGCCGCCGCAGCGTGCAGCCGCGCGAAGGCCCGGTCGGTGGCCTCGCCGGTGCGGTGCAGCAGCCCGTCGGTGTACAGCAGGACCGTCTCCCCGGGCTCGGCGAGGATCTCCACGCTCGGCGCCTCCCAGCAGGCGAGCATGCCCAGCGGGGCGGAGACCGACGTCTCCACGAACTCGGTGCGGCGCTCTCCGATCAGCAGGGGCGGGCTGTGCCCGGCACCGGCCAGCGTGATCTTGCGCGCGGCCGGTTCGCAGTAGCCGAACAGGGCGGTGGCCGAACGCGCCGGCTCGGTCAGCCGCAGCAGCAGCTCCAGGTCGGACAGGACCGCGACCGGGTCCTCCCCCTCCATCACGGCGTACGCCCGCAGGGACGCCCGCAGCCGCCCCATCGCGGCGACCGCGCTGGGCCCTGCCCCGGTGACCGATCCGACGGCGAGGCCGAGGGCGGCGTCGGGCAGCGGCAGCGCGTCGTACCAGTCGCCGCCGCCGCGCGGGCCGGTGCGGTGCCG
Source organism: Streptomyces olindensis (assembly GCF_040645895.1). Lineage (NCBI taxonomy): Bacteria > Bacillati > Actinomycetota > Actinomycetes > Kitasatosporales > Streptomycetaceae > Streptomyces > Streptomyces olindensis. The sequence continues at coordinate 55,945 of NZ_JBEYZD010000033.1, forward strand.
GGCGGCGAGCTGCACACCGGCCACCCGCGGCAGCCGGGAGGGCAGCAGCTCGTCCGACATGGTCGCCATGGCCGTGCGCGTCCGCTCCAGCTCCAGGAGCCGGGCCAGGTGCTCGGCGGCGTACCGGGCGTACAGGCCGGCGAGGTGGCGCGGCCGCTCGCCCGGTTCGGCGGGTTCGTCGTAGAGCCAGACGGCGGCGCCGAGGCGGCCGACGCTGTCGGTGGACAGGGGGAGGGCGTAGCTGGCGGCGTAGCCCAGCCGGGCCGCGACCTCGCGGTGGCGTGGGTCGAGCCCCTCCTCGGCGAACAGGTCGGGGTCGGCGATCCCGCCCTCGCCGCCCGGGAGCCCTTCGAGGATCCGGCCGTAGGAGAGGGCGCTGCGCGGCACGGTCTCGATGTGGCCGAGGTCGGCGCGGGCCAGGCCCAGGCCGATGGTGGTGTCGGGGCCGAGTCCGTCGCCCGGTTCGAGGACGACGAGGCCGCGGCGGGCGCCGACCAGGGCGGCGCCGGCCCGCAGCAGTTCCTGGAGCGCCCCGTCGAGCGTGGTCGTGCGAGCCAGGCGTTCGGTCAGCTCGTGGAGGGTGGTGAGATCGGAGACCCAGCCGGCGAGACGGTCCTGGAGGAGTGCGCCGGGCGGGGCGGGAGGGTTTGCGGGGGCGGCCGGGGCGGTACCCGCGACGGGCGCGCAAGTGTGTGCGGGAGCCGGAACCGTTGAATCGATTCCAGCCACTTTCGGAGGGTGCGGGGCGTTCATGGCGTCCGGCCTTCCGACCGGCGCGTACTGCTCCAAAGCATCGCAAACCCCCATGTCATTCTGCGCCGCTAGCAGTGTCTCCACATGTACACGCACTCGTGAGGAGATGTCCAGCATTGTCCTGCCGGGATTCCTGGTGTCCGTGAGGTCTGAGGGAAGAACTCTCCTTCCTCTTGCGGAAATGCAAAGTTGGCTTAAAACTGCCGCAGGTGACGGCTTATTGCGGTCGACTGGGCTTGCTCGACGGAGCGTCACAGCGGTCGTGATGGGTACGTACTCGGTGAAGGCCAGGGGTGGTTGGGAACCACCCGGAACCTGGTGACGGAACCGGGCGTCCTATCCACCGACGACCGTGCCCCATCCTCCCGTGGCGGAGGCGGAGAGAAATACGCGCGACGGCAAACGCCATACTTCGCCACCCCTACGCCACGCCCGTGCTTTTGATACACGCAGTATGGGCGGGACGGCCGCGGAGGCAGCCCTTGCTCGACCCATAGGGGTTCCCCTTGCTTCAGGCAGGGGTGTGATGCGCCAACAGGTACGCACAGTGAAGTGATCGACACATGTTGTGATGTGGACCACGGTGTTGCCAGGCGTGCAACGGAAAGGACGAGCGCTCATGCGCGAGATCCCTGGAAGGCGACGCAGGCTCCTGTTCCAGCGCAGTGGCGGGACGCCTGAGCTGATCGGCGCGGCCCTGACCTACGCGACGGAATGGCAGTGGCCCGTACTCCCGGGCGTGGCGGCGGACCCGCAGGGGCACTCCCGCTGCAGCTGCCCCGACCCCGACTGCACGGTGCCCGGCGCGCACCCCTTCGACCCCGGCCTCCTCGCGGCCACCACCGACGAGCGCATGGTCCGCTGGTGGTGGAGCAACCGGCCGACGGCGCCGATCGTCCTGGCCACCGGCGGCAAGGCCCCCTGCGCGGTCTCCCTGCCCGCGCTGCCGGCCGCCCGCGCCCTGGAAGCGCTCGACCGCACGGGCATGCGGCTCGGCCCGGTCGTCGCCTCGCCCACGCGCTGGGCGATCCTCGTGAAGCCGTACTCCATGGAGCAGCTCGGCGAACTGCTCTACGCCAAGGACTTCGTGCCCGGCTCCCTCCGCTTCCACAGCGAGGGCGGCTACCTGGCCCTGCCGCCCTCCGGGACGGGCCAGGGCGAGATCCGCTGGGAGCGGGCGCCGCTGCCCGGCTCCGCCTCGCCGTGGGTGCCGGATGTCGAGGCCGTGGTGGACGCCGTGGTCGAGGCCCTCACTCGTACGGGTGTGAGCGCGCCCGAGTTCTAGGACCCTAGGGCGCGCCGAGCCCCGTGTTCGCCTCAACGCGTTATGTTCCGGGGCCATGCCGCGTCATGCCCGGGGGCGCGCCCGGGACCCCCGAAAGGCCCGACTGCTCGCCCTCACGGGCGTCGTGCTGGCGTGCGCGGCCGCGCTGCCGCTCGCGGTGGCGTCGGCGGGGTCCGTGACATCGGTGGGCTCGACATCGGTGGACTCGAAGAAATCCGCGGGGTCCACGACATCGGTGGACTCGACATCAGCGGGCTCGACATCAGCGGGCTCGAAGAGATCCGCGGGATCCGTCACCTCGGTGGAGTCGGGGAGATCCGCGGGATCCGTGCGTTCCGTGGGCGGTGCCGAAGCACGTACGTCCGTCCCCGGCGCCGTACGTCGTCCCCCTCCGGGCGCCGACGACGAGGGGCCGCCCGCCGTGGCCGCCGCGGTGCGCTGCGGTCCCGAACTCTCCTCCCCCGACGGCATCGAGGCGCAGACCTGTGTGGTGAAGCAGGGCGCGGTCACCTGGGCGCGCACCTACTACCGCAATACGACCGGAGAGGCGCTGGACGCCGTACTGAGCCTGATGGGGCCCGACGACCGGACGGTGCGGATGACCTGCGCGGTGGGGGCCGGGGACGAGCCCGGTGCGTGCGAGACGCCCCGCGAGCCCACGCGGGGTGACCTGGCGGCCTACACGGCGGTGGCGGAGTTCGCCCGGCGGGGCGGGCGCGGGCCGCTGCTGCTGCGCTCGGGAAGCAACGCGCCCGCCTGGACGGGCAGTTGACGAGCGGCTGCGCTGCGTGAGGCCGGGCGCGCATGGAAAGACCCGGTTGCTGGCGACGGGGGATGCACCAGCAACCGGGCTACAGGAACGGTAACAAGAGATCGGCGGTTCGCAAATTCGATCTCGCCTTTCCAGTCACCGACTGGCTTGTCCCTGCCGGGAGTTGTGGACTTCCGGGCACGGGGGACCGGCCAGGCCGGCCCGGCCGGTGGATCGGCCGGGCCGGATTCCGGGGCGAGCCGTCAGCTCAGTGTGACCTGCCGGTTGGTGAGGCCGCCACGCGCCCGGCGCTCCTCCGCCGTGAGCGGCGCGTCCGTCGCCAGGGCGGCGGCGAGGCGCTCGGCGAACTCCGCCGCCGGCTTCTCCACGTCCTTCGCCGTGACCCCGCTCGGCAGGTCCCACACCGGCACCGTGAGCCCGTGAGCGCGGAAGGAACCGACCAGGCGGGTGCCCTCGCCGAGGCTGGAGCGGCCCGCGGCGTGCAGCCGCGCGAGAGCGTCCAGAAGCTGCTCCTCGGGGTGCGGCATGACCCACCGCAGATGGTTCTTCTCCGGCGTCTCGCACCAGTAGGCGGCGTCCACGCCCTGGAGCTTGACGGTGGGGATGGCCGCGGCGTTGGCCCGCTCCAGGGAGGCGGTCACCTCCGGCGTGGCGTTCTCCGCGTCCGGGACCCAGAACTCGAAGCCGCTGTGCACTTCTGGCTCGAAGGCGCCCTCCGGGTCGAGCAGGTCCTGCAGCCGCGGGCTGTCGGCCGGGGCGCGGCGGCCCTGTACGGGGGTGCCCGGCTCGGCTTCGAGGGCGCGCCGCAGGGTGTCGGCGAGGTCGCGGCTGATGTCGCCCGACGAGGTGTCGTTCTGCAGGCCGAGCAGGACCGAGCCGTCGTCGCGGCGCAGGGCGGGCCAGGCCATCGGCAGCACCGTGGCCAGCGTGACGGCGGGGACGCCTTCCGGCAGGCCGTCCTTGAGGGTCAGCTCGACCGTGGCCGCCGGGACCAGCTCGCGCAGGGCCACCCAGTCGCACTCGCCGGGCAGGCCCTCGAAGGGGCGGTGCACCAGCTCGGTCGCGGCGTGGGAGGCGGCCCGGCCGTGACAGGCCTTGTAGCGGCGGCCGCTGCCGCAGGGGCAGGGCTCACGGGCACCGACCACCGGAACGGCTCCGTCAGCGCCTGTGGCGCGGGCCCCGGCCGTGGTCTGCGGGCGCTTGGCCTTCGTCTGGGGTCGCTTCTTGGCCATCGGTGGCTCTCCCGGTTGCGGCTCGTCTCGTACGGTCGCGAGCCTAGCCGTTCGTGCCCCGGGCGACGGGGTCCTGTGGACAACCCCAGGTCCGTCGCGGCGTATCGCGCCTCAGTCCATGTCGTCGAAGGCGTCCGCGAAGTCGAGTCCGGGTATCTGGGAGACCGGCGGGGCGGTGACGCGCGTCGCGAAGTCGTCGCGGCGGTGGCCGGCGTCCGGGTCGTAGACGTCGTCGTGGACGACGACCCAGACCGTGACCTCGCCGCGGATGTCGTCCCGGACGCCCCAGTCGTCGGCGAGCGCGGTGATGATGTTCAGCCCGCGGCCGCCGTGTGCCGTCACCGAGGGTGTCGCCGGGGCGGGGCGGGTCGGGCCGCCGCCGTCCGTGACCTCGACGATGAGCCGGCCGGCCGGGTCCACGCGCCACGCGGCACGGACGTCGCCGTCGCCGGACAGGGCGTCGCCCAGCGGCCTGCCGTGTTTGCACGCGTTGCTCAAGAGTTCGGAAAGGATCAGTACGGCGTCGTCGATGACCGATTCCGCTACGCCACCGCTGCGCAACTGCGCACGCATCCGGTGTCTCGCTTCCCCCACGCCCGCAGGGCCATGGGGTACGGCCATGCTCGACGACGTGGGCACCTCCTGTGCCACCACCAACGCCACCCCCGAGACCTCCTTCGCCCCACGCCACGGTGTGGATGCCCCATTGGCCTGTACCGGAAACCGGCCAATCCATCTCCGGCGACGCATTCACCACGACCGGACACGGACCGAACGCGCCGGAGCACTCCCTGTGATCGTGTGGCTGGATTTCTTCGGTGTGGCCGAGACCGGAGGATCCCGTCTGGCGAGGGCGCGGGTCAAGAGGTGTGCACGGGTCTGGTGGGACTTGTGTGATTCACGCTCCGAGTGAACGGGGCCCGACTCGGGGTCAGCGGCCGAGCTGGTCGAGCACCGCGCGCGGGCGGTTGGTGATGATGGCGTCGACGCCCAGTCCGACGCACAGGTCCACGTCCTCGGGCTCGTTCACGGTCCACACGTGCACCTGGTGGCCGGCCTGCTTCAGGCGCTCGACGCAGGCGGGGTGGTTGCGCACGATCCGCAGTGAGGGGCCCGCGATCCGCACGCCCGCGGGCAGCCGTCCGTCCCGCAGCCGGGGCGAGACGAACTGCGTCAGGTAGACGGTCGGCAGGGTGGGCGAGGCCGCCCGCACGCGGTGCAGCGAGCGGGCCGAGAAGCTCATGACCCGCACCGGGGACTCCTCGGCCGAGGCCGGGGCGTCGAGTCCGAACCGCTTCAGCAGGACCAGCAGCCGCTCCTCGACCTGCCCCGCCCAGCGGGTGGGGTGCTTGGTCTCGATGGCCAGTTCCACCCGGCGCCCGGCGTCGGCGACGAGCTCCAGCAGCCGCTCCAGGGTGAGGACGGAGGTCGCCTCGCGGTCCTCCGGGCGGTGCTCCCAGTCGGGCTCCTCGTCGCGTCCCTTCCAGGCCTCGCGCGTCTTCCAGGAGCCGAAGTCCAGGGCGGCGAGGTCGGCGAGCTCCAGGGCGGAGACCGCGCCGCGGCCGTTGGACGTACGGTTGACCCGGCGGTCGTGCACGCAGACCAGGTGGCCGTCGGCGGTCAGGCGCACATCGCATTCGAGGGCGTCCGCGCCGTCCTCGATCGCCTTCGTGTACGCGGCCAGGGTGTGCTCCGGGGCGTCCTCGGACGCTCCGCGGTGGGCGACGACTTGAATCACATGCTGCCGTGCGTGGGTCACCGCGTCATGGTGCCACCGTGTGCGGGTACGCGTCCGGTCGGACGGACCCGACGGCTTCGCAGGTCCGGACGGAGGCATTGGGATTGCACCCTTTTCGCCAGTAATGACCTATATAAAGAATGGCCCCGGACCCACAGCCACCGCTTATGGTGCTCTGACGGCCCGTGGGAAAAGCTGACGGCATACAAAGGGACAAGCACAGCAGTATCGCGCCGGACCCGTCGACCGGCGTGAAAGAGCGTGACCGAGTGCGACCCAGGAAACAGCCGTGGATCGAGGAGAGAAGCTGTGAGCACCGAGAACGAGGGCACCGCGGTACCCCCCGCCCCGTCCGCACCCCCCGTGCCGGTGGACGCTCCCGCTGCTCCGGCGCCCCAGGGACAGGCCCCGCAGGGGCCGTACGGGCAGGACCTTAAGGGGCAGCCCGCTCAGGGGCAGGGCGTTCCTGACGCCGGTCATCCCGGCGTCTCCTCCTCCGCACCCGACCCGTCGTGGCCCCCGCCCCCGCCGCCCACCGCCCCCTCGCACGGCGACGGCGGATCCGGTTACGGCGCCGGCGGCTGGGGCTCGTCGTACCAGCAGCCGGCGCCGAAGTCCGGCCGTGGGCGCGGTGGTCTGGTCGCCGGCATCCTGGTGGCCGCGCTGGTCGCGGGCGGCCTGGGCGGCGGCCTCGGCTACACGCTGGCGAAGAACAACGACGACAGCACCGGCTCGACGACGGTCTCCGCCTCCACCAGCGGCGGCGACGTCAAGCGCGACCCGGGCACCGTCGCGGGCGTGGCCGCCAAGGCGCTGCCGAGCACGGTCACGATCGAGGCCGAGGGCACCAGCGGCGAGGGCGGCACGGGCACGGGCTTCGTCTTCGACAAGCAGGGCCACATCATCACCAACAACCACGTGGTGGCGGACGCCGTGGACGGCGGCAAGCTCACGGCCACCTTCCCGAACGGCAAGAAGTACGACGCCGAGGTGATCGGCAACGCCCAGGGCTACGACGTGGCGGTCATCAAGCTGAAGAACGCCCCCGGCGACCTCAAGCCGCTCACCCTCGGCGACTCGGACAAGGTGGCCATCGGCGACGCGACCATCGCGATCGGCGCCCCCTTCGGCCTGTCCGACACGGTGACGACGGGCATCATCAGCGCCAAGAACCGCCCGGTGGCCTCCAGCGACGGCAGCGGCAGCCAGGCGTCGTACATGAGCGCCCTGCAGACCGACGCCTCGATCAACCCGGGCAACTCCGGCGGTCCGCTGCTGGACGCGCAGGGCAACGTCATCGGCATCAACTCCGCGATCCAGTCCACCGGCAACGGCGGCTTCGGCACCGGCCAGTCCGGCTCGATCGGCCTGGGCTTCGCCATCCCGATCAACCAGGCCGAGTACGTCGCCCAGGAGTTGATCAAGACCGGCAAGCCGGTGTACGCGAAGATCGGCGCGTCCGTCTCCCTGGACGAGAGCTCGGGCGGCGCGAAGATCACCGACCAGGGCGCGGGCGGCGCGGCTCCGGTCGAGCCGGGCGGCCCGGCCGCGAAGGCGGGCCTCAAGCCCGGCGACGTCATCACCAAGCTCGACGACCGGGTGATCGACTCCGGCCCCACCCTGATCGGCGAGATCTGGACCCACAAGCCCGGCGACAAGGTCACGATCACCTACGAGCGCGGCGGCAAGCAGCACACGGTCGACGTCACGCTGGGCTCCCGCGTCGGCGACAACTGACCCACACCCGCGGGCACCGACCCGTTACCCTTGTCCCCGCGCCCGCCGATCACGGCCGGCGCGGGGAGGTGTGCCCGAGCGGCCTAAGGGAACGGTCTTGAAAACCGTCGTGGCAGCGATGTCACCGTGGGTTCAAATCCCACCGCCTCCGCGCTGAGAGCAGTGCGAACGGCCCCTGACCTGGATGTCCAGTCGGGGGCCGCTCTCATGTCCGCGTGCCGTGACTGCCCGATGTTCCCTGCTGTTCCCCGCTCGATCGGGCACGGGTGGGGCACGCATACGGGGGCCAACCTACGGGGTTGTCGGCAAGGCGAAGATCCGGCAACCCCTAGAAAGGTATCGATATTCCCCGCCAAACGTCCGCCGATGCCCTGTAGCCTTCCGTCATGTCAACTTGGGTTCCGCTCTCTGTTCGTCGTGGAATACGGCCGCCAACGGTAATGGCGGAGGGAGTTCCTCCACATCTCATGCCATCGCTGGATCACTGGCTTGAGGGAGTTTTTGGGTATCGTGGTACGCCCGAGACTGACGCCGAACTTGTGCATTCCGCAGCACTTGCGGTGCGTGTACCGGTATCAGGGCGGAGAGCGCCGGAGCAGATGCTTGATCTGATTCTCAAGTGTAAGCAAGACGAGGATCTTCTTCTGGATTTGCTCGACTATCTACTCACTAACTCTAGGAGGGGTGCGGGTAGGTGGGCGGCACTGGAGCATGCTCTCTCGCTCGGGGGGTCCGCATGGATGGCCGTTGCAGGGCAAGGCTTGCAGCGTCGTGTCGACGCAACGGCTCAGGAAAGCTTCTCCGCTGCCAGCGCCCCTGCTGACCTAGCTAGTGAGGAGCTGAAACAATCGTGGGACCGTGCGTTTTCTCGGGACCCTGACGCCTCTGATGCCTGGGACCATGCAATCAAGGCGGTCGAGGCGGTTCTTATACCCATCGTCATTCCCAAACAAGACAAGCCGCAGTTGGGGCATGTGGTTGGCTCGTTTAAGAGTCAGGGAGAGCGTTGGCGATTTGTCCTTCCTGGTGAGGATATGAGCAATTCCATCCAGCCCGTTCTAGCCGCCCTGAACATGCTTTGGCCAAATCCTGATCGACATGCGAATGAGGGTCGCAGGAAGCCCACTCTGGAAGAGGCTCGGGCCGCTGTTCATCTCGCAGTTACGGTTGTTCAGTGGGCAAGAGCTGGTGCCATTCAGTTGCGCTGAGGCAAGAGGGATAAGCGAGCCAGCAACCCACCACTCACCCCAGCTCCCATCCCGTCTGCCGTCGACCCACACACCGTGGAGCGGGCGTGGTTCCTGGCGTCCAGGTGGAGCGCGCCACTGTACGAACGACCTGGACGCCAGGGGCCGCGTCTGCTCGGCTCTGCCTGGGTCGATGGCAGACGGGATGGGAGCTCCCCGCGCACGCCACTACTCCGGCCGGCACTCGCGGACGGCGCCCCCGCCATCTCGGAGCCTGAGCGCCCCCGCCGGAGGCATGCTTTGAGCGTTGCCGCGCTCCGCGGTCCTCGACTCATGGCCCGGCCTGTTTCACATGTGGGCGCGCGTCGGCGCAGCCCGGGCGGAGCGGGCCGAAGGCAGGAGCGGCGCCCGGAGCGGAGCCGGGAAGCGCGCCCGGCGGAGCGGAGCGCAGCCGGGGCTTGATGAGGTAGAGAAATCTGTAACAGCCGCGCCGCGTCACGCGTCGAAGTCGTACTCCAGGATGTACGAGGCGGCGTCGAGCGTCATCTCGTTGATCTCGACGGGGCGGCCCTCGTCCGCGAACGCGGTGCGGCAGATGAGGATCACGGGTGTGCCTGCGGAGATGCTCAACTGGTCCGCCTCAGCCTTCGTGGGCATGCGCGAGCGGATCTCTTCGCGGAAGTGCACTGGCTTGTAGCCGAGTTCGGCAAGGCGTGCATAGGTTCCGCCTGGCCCGGTGTCCTCCTGCGTGATAGCCGACCCCGCCACCACTGACGTGGGGAGATAACTCGTCGCGAGCAGAACGGCCTTCCCATCCAGGACGAACCGCCGCCGCCGCACGCACACCGTCTCCCCCTCGGCCAGGTCCAGGACCTGACCGACGCCTTCCGGGGCGGCCTCCTCGGACACCGTCACCTGATCGACCACAAGGGTGCGGTCCGCGATGTCGGCGGACCAGATGGATCGACCGCTGCCCCACTGCTCCTGGGCAAGTCGCTGGATGCCTCGGCGCCTCAGGGGGCGGAAGGATCGCACGAACACGCCGGCGCCCTTGCGGGACTCGGCGACGCCTTCGTCCTTGAGCACACTCAAGGCCTGGCGGGCAGTCATGCGTGCCACGCCATGGGCGGCCATCAGCTCGTTCTCCCCCGGAAGCCGATCACCGGGACCGTATTCGCCCGACTGGATCGCCTCCCGCAGAGAGTCCGCGATCCGCTGGTACTTCGGCCGACGGTCGTCGTCGGTGTTGGTCATTCCGGAGCCTCCTTCCTGTCTTCTCTAGACAGCCTAGGTCATGTACGGGACGCCTGCCCTGTTGCGTGTAGCCCCAATGGACCTTCTGCAACCTCTCTAGACATCCCTCTTGACGTCTCTAGAGACGTTCGGTTCCATGGAGATGTCTAGAGAGGTCGCACACGGCGACCTCCCGAGCGCAAGGGATGCACTCATGCCGTCGTTCAAGATCGACACTTCGACCGCTGTGGTGTTCGTGGCGACCGCGCCGGAGCCGAAGCTCGTGAACAAGAAGACCGGTGAGCGGGCCATGGACCGGGACAACCCCAACGTGGCTCTCTCGACCGTGGGTCTGCTGGTGTCCGACGAGGGAGAGGGGAACCTCTACCAGGTCACCGTTCCGGAGACGGGCCTCCCCGAGGGCCTGACGCCGGGTATGCCGGTGCGGGTCGTCGGCCTGCGGGCCCGTGACTGGGAGAACGAGTTCAACGGCCAGAAGCGCCACGGCATCTCGTTCCGCGCGGTAGCGATCACCCCGGCGGCCTGACCATGGCTGACCTCTCTGTCTGGCTGGAGCTGGGCACGGCGGCGGCCGGTGCCGGTGGACTCGGCTACGCGAAGGTCCGCGCCCCGCGCGTGTACTGGTCGCTGGTCGGTCTGCCGGTCACCTGGAGCCGGTTCACCTGGACGTACCGGTCGACGATGGAGGTCTGCGGGCTGACGGTTCAGCCGTCTCGCCTGCGGGCCTTCGTGGCTCGGAACGTCGCCCGCAGCGAGGTGCGGCCCGTGCCGCCCAAGGTCCGCCGGGTCCGCCCCACATCGACCGGGCTGACGGTCTCGCTCCGGCTCCCGGCTGGCCTGGAACCGGCTGACATCGCCGCGTCCTCCGAGCGACTCCGTCACGCCTGGGGCGTGCGATCGGTGACCGTGGCGGAGACCAAGCCGGGGTACGTCGAGCTGCGGATGACCGGTTACGACGTCCTCAACCGCGTCCGGCTCCCTCGCACGGCGCAGCCTCGTGACCTCGTGGTGCCGGTGGCCCTGCGGGAGGACGGGTCGGTGTTCGAGCGGGACTACCGCAAGGTCCCCATGGCCCTGACCCTGGGCGCGAACCAGTCCGGCAAGTCCATGTATCAGCGCAACCTGATCAAGGGTCTTGCCCGGCTGCCGGTTGGTCTGGTCGGCATCGACTGCAAGCGCGGTGTCGAGCAGAACCGCTACGCGCCCCGCCTGTCCGCCCTGGTCACGGCCCCGGACGACGCCGCCAGCCTGCTGGATGCGCTGGTAGGGGAAATGGAAGAGCGCTTCGACCTGCTGGCCGACCACGGGGCCTCGGACCTGTGGGAACTCCCGCAGAAAGTGCGGCCGGTGCCACTCGTCGTCCTGGTCGACGAGGTGGCCGAGCTGTTCTTGGTGACCTCGAAGAAGGACGAGGAACGCCGGGACCGGTCGGTCATGCAGATGGTCCGGCTGGGTCAGATGGCTCGTGCGGTCGGGATCTTCCTGGAGGTCTGCGGGCAGCGCTTCGGCTCCGACCTCGGCAAGGGGGCGACCGCGCTGCGTGCCCAGCTCACGGGCCGCGTGGTGCACCGGGTCAACGACAAGCAGACGGCCGAGATGGGGTTGGGCGACATCGCCCCCGACGCCGTGATGGCTGCCACAACGATCGCCCCGGACCGCCCGGGCGTGGCCGTGGCCGGTGACACCTCTGGCGGTTGGTCTCGCATCCGCACCCCCGAGACGTCCTCCGAGGAAGTCGTGGCCGTGTGCCGCCAGTACGCCGACCTGACTCCGGTGCTGCCGTTCCTGGCTCCGTTCCGGCCGACCGTCCGCCCTGCCCCGGCGCCGGAGCATGCACCCCCACTGGTCAGCCCGGCGCCAGCCAGGGAGATGGGCACATGACCCGCTCGCTCCGCCCTGACGCTGTCCTGGTCCAGGCCGTCATCGCCGGGGCGCTGTCCTTCGCCCACCTCCACGACCTGGCCGCCGCTGCCGGACAGGACGGCTGGAAGGCCTGGGCCTACCCGGTCAGCGTCGACCTGCTCCTGGTCGCGGCCTGGCGCCGGTTGCGCACGGACGGCCCCTCCCGGCTGGCCTGGTGTTGGTTCCTGATCGCCCTGGTGGCCTCGCTCGGCGCCAACGTCGCTACCGCCGGGCTCCTCGACCTCGACCACGTCCCGGCCTGGCTCCGGATCCTGGTCGCGGCTTGGCCCGCGTTGGCCTTCATGGGCGGAACCTTGCTCGCCCACTCACCCGCGCCCGATCCGGCCGAGGACAGGGTGCCGGATCCGCCGGCGCCCTCAGCCCCGGTACCCGAACCTGACAGCCCGCCCGCTCCGGACGACGAAGCCGAGCAGATCTCCGCGCCTGCTCCGGCCCCGGCGCTGCCCAAAGCACCCTCGGCGGTTCCTCCGGCACTGATCGACCACGCCAGGAAGGTCGCCACCGATCACCGTGCCCGCACCGGTACCGACATCGACTCAGCCACCCTGCGCGCCCGGCTCGGCGTCCCCGAGTCGCTCGCCGACCAGATCGTCGCCCAACTCGCCTGACAGACAAGGAGGTCCACCCATGGCACGTCCGAACCGCTTCTTCGACGTGATCCGCATCGGCCCCGTTGAGGTCGGCTCCTTCAACAACAGCCGGGGCCAGACCCGGCACACCGCCGCCTGCACCGCGCCGAAGTGCGGGTTCTCCACCGAACACGGCAACCGGTCGGCGGCCGAACTCTCCGCCCGCACCCACCGCTGCCCCGCTTGAGGAGAGCTGACATGCGTCTGCCTGACGAACAGCTCCGCGCCGGGCACATCCCGGCCGATGTGTACCGCCAGCTCCCGCCCGGGACCGACATGCGCCGTGTCGTGATCGTGCAGGAAGCCCCGCGCTCCTACACCGGCCCCATCGTTCTGACCCTCGTGATCACCGTCGGATCCGTCGCGGTCCTGCTGGTGATCGCCTACGTCAGCCAGATCATCGCCGCTTCGATCGTCTCGGTCCTGTCGGCTTCCTGCGGCATCAGCTACACGATCAGCCGCACGTCCAAGCGCCGGAGGTCTTCACGCGCGCTGGGCAAGTAACGCCCCCCGGGGCGGCCTCAACCGCCAAGTATCCGCCGCCCCGGACGGCTCCACCTCTTCCCGATCTCTCGACCAGAAAGGGTCCACTCATCATGCCGCTTCACGTGCCGAATCGTCCGGTCTGCCGCCACTGCGACGGCTTCTGTGTCGTCGCGATCACCACTGGCGGGCGCCACCGCGATGGTTCCCGCGTCCTCCTCCGCGTCGTCTGTCACGCCTGCCAGGGCACCGGCCACGCCGTCCCGGCCCTGATCGCTCGGGTCGGGAAGTGATCGCGTGACCGACACCGCCACGCTGGCGGGTCTCGACCGGGCCACCCTCTCCGACGTGCTGAGGGTGGCCGGGTCGGCCGACTTCGACCGCTGGCAAGAACAGATCAAGCGCACCGGAGGCTGCGCCGACCCGATCCGCCTCGTCGGCGCGACCAAGACCCTCGACCGCGCGACCGGTCATGTCCTGCACGCCTACAGCACCGACCAGGAGCCGGGCGGCATGCTCCGCCTCGCCTGCGGTAACCGGCGCGCTTCCCGTTGCCCGGCCTGCGCCTGGACCTACGCCGGGGACACCTACCACCTAATCCGCGCCGGACTCGTCGGCGACCCGAACAAGGGGACCCCGCACACCGTCCGCGATCACCCCCGGGTCTTCGCCACCCTTACGGCCCCGTCCTTCGGCCCCGTGCACAACCGCCCCGGCAACCGGCCCTGCGCCTGCGGCACCCGTCACGCCAAGGACGCGCCCGAGCTGGGCACACCGCTCAACCCGACGACGTACGACTACGCGGGCGCCGTGCTGTGGAACAACCACGCGTCCGAGCTATGGCGGTACTTCACGATCTACCTGCGCCGGGAGATCGCGAAGCGGGCCGGTCTGACCCAGAAGACCGCACGGGAGCAATCCCGGCTGTCCTTCGGCAAGGTCGCCGAGTACCAGAAGCGCGGGGCTGTCCACTTCCATGCGGTGATCCGCTTCGACGGCTCCGAGGGACCGGACACTCCGCCCCCGGCCTGGGCGACCCTCGACCTGCTCACCGACGCGATCCGCGCTGCCGCTGCCCGAGTCGAGGTCGACGTGCCTCCGGTCGGTGACCAACCGGCCCGCACGCTGCGGTGGGGCACGCAGCTCGACGTGCGCCCCATCAAGGCTTTCGACGACGGCGAGGAGATCACCGAACAGGCCGTCGCCTCCTACCTGGCCAAGTACGCCACCAAGGCAGCCGAGACCACCGGCACCCTCGACCGGCGCGTCGGCAACAAGGAAGCCGCGGTTCTCCTCGGCGTCCCCGATCACCCGCGCCGGTTGATCGAGGCATGCCTGGACCTGCACCCGCTCTACCCGGATCGGAAGCTTCGCGACTGGGCCCACATGCTCGGCTTCCGGGGCCACTTCTCCACCAAGTCCCGCCGCTACTCCACCACCCTCGGCGCCCTCCGCCAGACCCGCGCCGACTACCGCGCCGCCCAGCAGCGCGCCGCCCTCGGCCTGCCTGACCCGGACGACTCCCCGGAGGCAACCACGCTGACCCTCGCCCACTGGACGTACGCCGGGCACGGCTACACCCCCGGCGAGTCCTGGCTCGCCGCCACCATCCGGCGCGACATCCAGCTGAACCGCGAAACGGCACGCGAAGCCCTCGCAGACCTGCGCCAGGAAGGGGAGCACGACCATGAATGAGCGGTACCTCAACGTCGACCAGGTCGCCGAGCTGCTCGGCACCACCGTGCGCTTCCCTCGGCGCCTCATCGAGGAGCGGCGCATCACCTACGTGAAGCTCGGTCGGCATGTCCGCATCCCCGAGAGCGCGGTGCGGGAGTTCATCGCCGCCAACACCGTGGAGCCGGTCGTCCTGCGGCCTGCGGGTCTGAGGAGGGCTGCCTAGTGGCTGGCAAGCGCAAGTCCCGCCGCACCTTCGGCCGCGTCCGCAAGCTGCCCTCCGGCCGCTTCCAAGCCCGGTATCCGGGGCCGGATGGTGTGCTCCGCCCTGCTGATCGGACGTTCGCCACGTCGACGGACGCTGACCGGTGGCTCATGCGCAAGCGGATCGAGATCGAGGAGGGGCGCTGGCTCGACCCCGCCGAGGGGCAGACCACCGTCCGAGACTGGGCCGCTCGTTGGCTCGCGGCCGTCTCGCCGCAGCTCAAGCACAAGACCCAGGCGTCGTACAGGTCCCTGATCAACTCGCTGATCAATCCGGCACTCGGGGATCGAGAGCTGTCGAGTCTGCGGCCGATCACGGTGGCTGAGTGGGTCGGCGGGATGAAGACCAAGGGCCTCAGTGCCTCGCGCATCCGGCAGGCGTACCGGGTCCTCTCGCAGATCATGCGGGCGGCTGTCGACAACGACATGATCCCGCAGACGCCCTGCAGGGGTGTGAAGCTGCCCAGGATGCCGCAGACGGAGCCGCACATCCTCACCCCGCTCGAAGCCTCGCGGATCGTGCGGAGCGCTGCCCAGCCGCATGACCTGCTCATCGCGCTTCTCGCGTACGCGGGCCTGCGGGTCGGTGAGGCGTTCGCCCTCCGGCGCGTGGACATCGACGTGTCCGGCGGCTTCGTCCTGGTCGACGAGAACCTTGCCGAAGCCAACGGTGCCCTGGTCTTCGACACCCCGAAGTCGCACCAGAAGCGGCTCCTTCGCGTGGGTCCGTCGCTCGCGAAGAAGCTCGGCCGGCATCTTGAGTCCCTGCCCGGCGGGGATGACGCGCTCCTGTTCACGACTCCGGGTGGCAAGCCCCTGCGCTACAACCAATGGCGCAAGGCCTACTTCGATCCCGCTGTCTCGGCGGCCGGGCTGACCGACGTGACCCCACATGATCTCCGGGCCTCGCACGGGACCTGGGTAGCCGACCGGTACGGCGTGATGACCGCCGCTCACCGGCTCGGCCACTCCAACGCGAGCGTCACGACCCGCCACTACGCCCGGCCGGTCGCCGGTCGTGACGACCAGGTCGCCGAGGCGGCTGACTCCTGGCTCAACGGGCACGACCACGAGCCTGGGGCACGTAGCGGGCACGACGACGATGATGACGGCTCCGCCGGGGTGCTCGTACCCGTCTGACCTGCGGCGGAGTAATTCGCCCGCCAAACCGCCGAGAGATCTTGAAAACCGTCGTGGCAGCGATGTCACCGTGGGTTCAAATCCCACCGCCTCCGCGCAGGTCATAGACAGCGCAGGTCAGAAGGGGTGCCCCTCGATGGGGGGCACCCCTTCTGCGCGGGGGCCTGTCTCACCTTGATCCGGCCCTGTCGCTTTGTGGATCAGTGCGTGTGGACCAGGCAGGGATCAAGAACCGGTGCACGGAGGCCGTGAACCTGCTGGTCAGCGGCCTAGACGTTCTAACCCCTTGGACCACACCACCAGGAGGAACCAGTGTCATACCCGCAACCACTCACCGCCGAGGAGAAGCTCGCCGACGCGAAGAAGCAGCTGAGCCTTCCGCGTATCGTCGTGATCTGCGGCTCCACCCGCTTCATGACCGAGATGACCGAGGCCGATCTGCGGGAGACCAAAGCCGGAAAGATCGTCGTCAAACCGGCCTGTGACATGAAGTCGCCGCAGGAACTTTCGTCCGATCCTGTCGAGGCCGAGGCGCTGAAGGTTCGACTCGACGTTCTGCACCGGGCGAAGATCCGGCTCGCTGATGAGGTGCTCGTAGTCGGCGACTACATCGGAGACAGCACCCGATCCGAAATCACCTACGCCCGGTCGCTGGGCAAGCCCGTGCGGTTCACGCACCCCGCAGTCGACCCTGTCGCCTGACCGCCCACGGCTCAGGGCCGCATGGCCCGCAGAACCGCACGCCCAGCCCAGCTGCACAGCCGTGTCGGCAACGTCCCAGCCGGATCGAGGCGCGGTCCGTGACGTTGAGGGGAAGCATGGCTGAGGCCGGTAGGGGGTTGCTGGAGCCACACGTGGCAGGTGATCCTTCGGCTCCCCCACCGTCGCGCAGCCGGGGGCGGTTCAAATCCCACCGCCTCCGCGTAGGTCATAGCTGGGCTGGTCAGGAGGGGTGTCCCTCAGGGAGGAGGGGCGCTCCTTCTGCGTGGGGGCCTGTCTCACCTTGATCCGGCTCTGTCGTGTTGCGGATCACTGTGAGGTTGTCGATCGTCGTTGCGTAGCCCGGTCCCCGCTTGCACCAGTGCGCCGCATTCCTCTTGCTGTCCTGATCGGCAAGCGTGGTGATCTCCAGTGCCTCCCGCGCCTCTCCGCGGCAGATCCAGAAGTCGTGCGCCCCCTGGCGAGGTGGGACATCCCAGTGCTCGAATGTCACCCGTTCGTCATGGTCAGCAGTGAGCAATGCCGCGACTACCTTGACCGCTGTTTCTTCGGCCGTCGCCACCTTGGAGGCTGCCGTCGCCCCCTTTTTGCTCATGCCCAAAGCCTGACACCTCCAGGGATTCCAAGACCGGACCACCCTCAGCGGGCTACTGCGGCAGCAGCTCGATTTCGATGGCGAGTGCGCCGAGCGCTTCCTTCTCCGCTGGGTAGATCTCGCGGATGTTGGCGAGCTGCTGCTCACGGGAGGACGCCGGGTTGACGTCCCCCGGGCCCTCCCCGTCGAGCAGTTCCTCGAACGTCTTGTACTCCGTGACCCGCTTCACCAGGACGCCACACGTCTCGGCCGTGCCCTTGATGCGGAAGCGGATGACGTCTCCGGCCGCCAGGTCTTCAAGGTGGGGGTGCTTCACCCGCACCTCGATCGTCTTTTGGCCAGCGGCGACCAGGTCGAAGTACCGGCGGTAGAGGTTCAGTTCACGGACGCGCGCGGCGGCAGTCTCCGTCATGGGGCGGGAACGCTCCTAGCTGTTGCAGCGGTCATGAGTCGGCCGAGCTCACCGGCCGAGTACGAGCGGAAGAAGTGGCGTGGATCGGCGAGTAATACGTCCGTCAGACCGAGCAAGCGGTCAACGTACTCAGCCAACGAGCCCGGCCACTCTCGGGTGTCGAGCATCCAGGGGGCGGCACCGTCGGGCAAGGCTGCGCGTCCCTCTCGGATGAGGGACTTGGACAGCTTCGCGCCCTTGTCCGTGACCACCTGGGGGCAGAAGAGACGGGCGGGCAACTGTCCGCGGGTGAGGCCGACCGCCTGTAGGGCACCGTCGACGAGGATGCAGCCGGGCATCCAGTCGCTGCCCTTGACCATGACGTACAGCGTGCCGACCGCTCCGGTGATGGCCAGCTCCTTGACCAGGTTCCTGTACAGCGTGGCCAGGTCCAGGTAGCCGCCGTTGGCCGGTTCGATGACGACCTCGTATGCGCCATGGTGCAGGCACACGGCCGAGACAGTTGCCCGCTCGAAGCCGTCGTCACGGACGCGGGTTCGCTCCGCGTACTTCTCGGCCCACCCGCAGCCGGGTCGCGGGCAGGGGACACGGACGTGCGGGACGCCGGACGACGGAGACAGGTACCAGCGGGCGGCATCCATGCGATGCAGCACTCGCAGCCAGGTACGGCGGAAGTGGTCGCCCGCCTGCTGCTGGCTGTAGGTCTCGACCGAGTACGACACGTGCAGGCGCTCGGACAGGGCCGTGAACATCGGGCGGTACAGCTTGTCGATCTGTTCCGCGATGCCGGCCGCTCCCAAGGCGTGCGCGTAAGCCCGCTGGTAGCGGTGACCGGTCTCCTTGTCGGCGACGATGGCGTACGGCGCGTTGTCGAGGGCACCGAACTGGACTTCGGCCGGTACGCCGAACCTGTCGCGAGCGCGCGCCGCAGCGGCAAACGTGAGCGACTGGACCAGGGACGTTCCGATGTGCGGGGCTCCGTTGATCTGCGTTCCCACCACGAACACGATCCGCTCCGGAGCCGCGTTGACAATGTGCGGCCTGAGCAGGTCCTCAGCGCTCGTGAGCGCGTTGGCCAGCACGGTGTTCGGCGATACGGGATAGATGGTCACCGCGTCTTCCCCTCGGTAGATGGGCAGGACTGCGCCGCAGAGCGGCGGGTGTGCGTTCAGCGGTAGAGCTCCGGTTGGTGGTGAGCCCGCCCCCGCGCCGGGGGGACCGGAAGAGACGCGGGGGCGGGGGACATCGGTGCGTGCGCCGTCCCCGCGGTCTGCGGTGGCGGCCCGTCCTCGCCGGGGAGTGGGGTGGGCACTGGGCGGGGACGGGGGCTTGCGGGGGTGCCGGGCGGCGTGTGGGCAGCGGATACACCCGGAGGCAGTACCGGGCGTCGTAGTCCGTCACCTCGAACACGAACGCGCGGCCTGCGGCGAGAGCGCGTATTGCGTGCTCGTACGCCTGGTCACTGCTGGCCCACGCGCGCAGCTCGGCATCAGGGCGAGGAACGTCCGGCCCTGTGGTGATGAGCGGCGCACCCTGGAGGTATTCGGTTCCAGGGTCCGGGGACAGCCGCCGGGCGAGGTGCAGTGCCTGTGCGCGTAGCCAACGGGCGGCGAGACGCGGAGACCGACCGCGGTAGGTGGCGAGCAGAACCTCGCGGATGCCGCTTAGGTCGTGGGCGGTCGCCTCACAGCGGAAGGCGATGGGCGACCGCATCGGGATACGTGCAGAGGCCGGCGGAGCGAGCATCAGCACGGCCGGGCTCACCGCTCATGCTCCCGAGCCGTTTCCCGCGCCGCGATCAGCTTGCCGAGCTGGCCGTAGTACAGCTCAACTTGCGCCGGGGTGAGAACGAGCATCGTCTTGCAGGCGCCGCCGTCCTCGTAGTGCACGGTGACCGGCAGTGCGGCCTGCTGTGCGCGGTGGTCGTAGGCGGCGTCCCGCTGCATGGGGGTGACATGCGTGACCGGGATGGGCACGGGGCGCAGGGTGCTTCCATCGGACCTGGCCCGCCAGTCCTCACCACCGCCAGGCGGGCGCAGGTGGTACGACGCAGAGCTGTCGCTCGGCAAGGCGACACACACGCCGATCTTTCCGCCCTTGGCGAGGTCGAGAGCGAGGTCGCCGAGGCGAGGATGAAATGGGGCGCCAGGGACTAACTCGGCGCCCCGCGCCGGGAGTTGCTTCGAGGTCTGTTCGGCCATGCCTCGAAGCTATGAAGATCTCCAGGGCCCAATATGAACCGCAGGAATGCGACCCTCATCCGTCGAGGTGGAAGCGGTCTGACATGCGGCGCAGCTTCTCGCGGGTGCTCGTGCGCTCGGCGTACACGATGCTGCGCAGGGTTGACCGGGCGATGGGGTGGTTGCGGACGAGCTGGGGGGCGATGCGCTCGGCCTTCTCCAGTTCCTTCAGAGCCTTGTCGCGGTTCCCGTCCCACAGCCAAGCGCGGGCCAGGTCCATGTGGTGATGCCCCTGACGGGAGTTGGGCAGCGCCTCGACCAGTTCCTTACTCGTGCGCCGGTTTATCGACAGGGCCTCGCGTTGCTCATGCATCTCCAGAGCGACGCTGATCGCGTGGATCTGCACGTTGCCCGGCGAGAAGGTCAGGCTGTGGCGGTCATGGACCGGAGGCCCGACGGCCTCTGTCATCCGCTTGGCTGCACTCCGCGCGTGCTTGATCCGGTCCTTCGCTTCGGCCTTGCGACCGCTCCGGGCAGCCGAGACGGCCGCGCGCAGTTGCAGTGTTCCCCACGCCCGCACGGCCAGCGGCTCACCTCGGTCGTAGTCCTGCTGCACGCTGAGAATCGCCTTGTCCGACAGAGCAATGGAGTCGTCCCAGTCCGCCGTGGCCCACATGTCCCAGACACGCATCCAGTCGGCGACAGCAGGCATGACAGGATCGCCGGACAGGCGGGCAGACCAAGCGGCCCGCTCACACGCCATGGCGATCAACTCGGGGTGCCCAAGAGCGTGCGCGGCGGTGTGGGCGAACTTGCAGCACACGGCATAGATGGCGAACGCCTCCTCCCGCTCGTGCCCCGTGGAGACTTCGGCGAGGGCGCGTGCCTCACGGAACAGGTCGGGGAGCACCTCCATGATCGCCACGTTCGCGGCAGCATCACGCAGGCGGTGAAGGCGGGTGGTTTCCTGCCAGAGCTGGTGCGCGGATCGGGGCGTGCCGTCGAAGACGGGGGCGAGGTCGTAGCGGCGCAGCTCGCGCAGGATGGCTGCGGCGGAGACCTGCCACTGATTCTCGGCGGGGGAGCTGTTGTACGGCCGCCCGATCAGGTCGTTCGGGTGTACGTGCAGCTCCGAGGCAAGCAGGTTCAGCACGCCGACGCGGTCCAGCTCGATGCTTCCGCGTTCCATCTTGGAGACCCACCCCTGAGTCTTGCCCAGGGCGGCAGCGAGGTCAGCTTGTGTCATGCCGAGGCGGAGCCGTGCGCGGCGTGCGCGACGGCCGATCTCTTCGGCTTCTTCCAGCATTAGCGCGCCCCCCTGTAGGTGAGGCGCCGGCGGTCCAGCAGGCGGCGAGGCATCGTGCTCCATCCGTCGGGGCTTCTACCCTTGACGGTACCCAGGCCGCGTAAGGTGTGGAGTGCCATTGGTCAGCAAGCGCTCCGGCCACCGGTGAGCGGATCTTTTCGTCCGTCACGCGGTACCTGTGCGCCGGATCATCTCCGCAACCTGTGCCGCCTGCTCCACGCGGGCCCACAGTCGTATCGGCCCCGTAGACGATTCGCACTCGATCACCAGCACGCCGGGCGGGAGCCACAGGGCCTCGCGGAGCGTGGTGGGGCGGGCGCGGACATAGCGCAGGTCTGGCGGGAGTTCGAGCAGCCGCGTCCATGGCCGGCGGGGCTCCCAGTGGAACTCGGTTCCGGTTCGCACCCGGCCGAGGCTGTATCGGCGTCCCTCGTCCGGCCGGTTGGCCCCGACCTGGAAGAAGACCGCTTCCCCGGACGCCGCTCGAGCGGCTGCTCGCCGGGCTCGCCGTGACACGAGAATCGTCCCGATCACCGTGCCGAGGCAGACACAGGCCGCCGTAATCATGCGCGAAGTAAAACAGGCGGCCACGTTCGGGAGAAGGCCGAGCGTCCGAGGGCGCATCTGAGTAGTCGTGCTCATGTGTGGTGCCCGCCGCGCCGCCATGCTGGCCGCATGAACT
Organism: Streptomyces olindensis; assembly: GCF_040645895.1. Classification (NCBI taxonomy): domain Bacteria; kingdom Bacillati; phylum Actinomycetota; class Actinomycetes; order Kitasatosporales; family Streptomycetaceae; genus Streptomyces; species Streptomyces olindensis. The sequence goes on from NZ_JBEYZD010000033.1 coordinate 77,911, forward strand.
CAGGAGAGCCGTCGAGCGGTCAGCAGATCGGGGTCAGCCTGGCGCTGGTCGTCATCGACTTCATGCTCATCGCCTGGATGGCGTTCGGCGTCGGGATGGAGGCGTGGGCCGACGGCTATGAGAGCGACAGTGCCAGTGCCACGGGGGCGGCGAGTGCGGCGTCGCAGGCGGCGTGGGTTCTGGTGGGTGGGGCGGTGCTCACCGGCGGTGGTCTCCTCGCCCTGGGGTGGCGCATCCCCGGTGTCGTGCAGTTGGTCGTCCTCTTCGGCGGGGCGGTGCTGGTCTCTTCGCTTGCTGCCGGTGGATAGCATGCGGGCCGTTCCGGTCTTTGGAAGGTGGTGAGCGCGCCTCGTGATGCGGCGCATCGTCGTCGTCACCGCTGTGCACGGTCCCCATGCCCGGTTCCTGCCGGAGGCCTACGCCTCGCTGTGCGGGCAGGGGCTGCCGGAGGGGTGGGAGTGGCACTGGGTGGTTCAGGAGGACGGGGAGGGCGAGGACGTACGGCCGTACGTGCCCGATGACCCGCGGGTGACGTTCCGGCAGGGGCGGGCCGGGGGGCCCGGGGTGGCCCGGACCGTCGCGCTGGCCCACGCCGAGGGCGAGTACGTGACGGTGCTGGACGCCGACGACCAGCTCGCGGCGGGGGTGCTCGGGCGGAATCTCGCGGTGCTGGAGGGGGATCGAGGTCTCGGCTGGGTGACGTCGCGGGTGCTGGATCTGCTGCCCGACGGGTCGACCGTCGGGTTCCCTGGTGATCCCGACGAAGGGGTGATCGAGCGGGGGGCCGTGCTGGAGCACTGGAGGGCCAACGGGTTCCTCGCCCCGGTGCATCCGGCCTCGCTGTTCGTACGGCGGGAGTTGCTGCTCGCCCTCGGCGGGTGGATGGCCCTGCCCGCCTCGGAGGACACCGGGTTGCTGCTCGCGCTGAACGCCGTGAGCCGCGGGTGGTTCTCGGCGGAGGTGGGGCTGCTGTACCGGAAGTGGGAGGGGCAGGTGACCGGGCAGCCGGCCCATGCCGACCGGGCCGAGCGGCAGGCCCGGATGGCGGTCGTGGAGGCCAGGGCCAGGGCGTTGTCGCAGCTCCCGTGGGGTTTCCCCGCGGCCCTATGACAACAGCTCCGTCTGCCGCGGCAGGGTGGTGACGGGGTCGTGGCGGATGTACCACTCGGTGCCGAGCAGCCGTTCCCGCTCGGGTGCCGGGAGTGCCGCGATCAGGCCCGGGGCCGCTCCCCGTTCCACCTCGGAGCGATGGGCCAGGACGGCGGCGACCTTGCGGTCCAGCCAGGGCGTGACGTCGACGGCCGCGGTGATCAGGTCGTCCGGGACCGTGCGCATCGCCTTGCCCAGGGGCGCCCAGTGCCCGGCCCACGCCCGGACGGCGGAGTGCGGGTGCGTGGCCAGGTAGAGGGCGCTCGGGCGCCAGGGCTCACCAGTGTCCGGGTAGAGGCGTTCCAGGCCGGCGGCGTGGACCGCGAGCAGGGTCGTCCGGTGGGTGTGCACGTGGTCCTCGTGGCCGGTCAGACCGCCGTAGGCGTCGTGCGTGACGACGACGTCCGGGCGGAAGGCCCGGATGTGGGCGACCAGTTCCCCCACCGTCCGGTCCAGCGGGGCGTCGCAGAGACGCGGTCTGCCCGGTGCCGAGTGCGGGACGCGGGCGTCGGCGTAGCCCAGCATCCGTGGCGCGCCGGCGCCCAGGACGCGGAGGGCTTCGGCCAACTCCGTGGCGCGCACGCTGTCCGCCGCCCACGTCGCCGTGACGACCGCCGTGCGCGCGCCCGCGGACGCGTGCCGGGCGAGGACGCCGCCCGCCGACAGGGACTCGTCGTCGGGGTGGGCGAAGACCGCGAGCAGGCTCGGTACCGGCGTCATCCCTCGCCAGGGCCGTCCGGTGACGCGGTGATCCTGATGGCCTGGCTCGGGCACTTCTCCGCCGCCTCCAGGATCTCGGGGTCGTCGCCCGTTTCTTCGCGGCCCGGGCGGACGACGCCGAATCCGTCGACGAACGCGAAGACCGCGGGCGCCCGGTGGACGCACTCGGCGGAGCCGTAGCAGAGCTCACGGTCCACGGAGACCTTCATGCCGCTTCATCCCCCTCCCGGCGGCAGCGTAGGCCCCGCCGCCAGGAGTTGACTGCCCAGCGCGCCGCGGGCTGAACCGACCGGTCCGGCTACCGTGCGTCGCCTTGCTGGGCTGAACGGGTCCGGCTACCGCGTGCCGCCCGCCGAGCCGGCTCCGGTTACCGCGCGCCGCCCGCCGTCGCCAGCCAGTGCGCGACCCGGCGTACGGCGGCCTCGTCGAGCCGTTCGGCCAGGGCCTTGACGGTCGTGTCGTCCTCGGGGGAGAGGTCGTAGAGGCCCGCCTTGCCCAGGCCGGCCATGAGGACCTGGTGGCGGCGGCCGGTCATCCGTTCCGCCCAGGTGCTCGCGCTCGCGCCACCAGGGGATGTCAGGGACGCCGGCGAGGCCTCCGGCGCGGGCCGGGGCTCGGTCGCCTGCTTCAGGGGGGCGTCGTAGAGGTGCCACGCGCCGTCCTTCGGCCCCCACAGGGCGACGGTCACCTCGTCGCCGCGCGCCCGCAAGGTCCGGGTCATCTCCCCGAGCGCGTACAGCACGGCCGAGCGGTGGGGCGACTCCGCCGCCGTCCGCCAGGAGCCCTCGGCCGGCCGGTGGATCATCGCCACCCAGCGCGGAGCGCCCTGCGGTCGTGGGCTGTCGGGACGTGACTCCACTGCGCTCACCCCTGTACATCGCTTGTGCATCGCTTGTACGACGCTCCGGAAGCGGTACGGCAGGGCGACCATAGCTGACGGCTCGTCAGTTATCCAGGGCCGGATGTTCAGCCTCGAAGATCGGCGGTCATGGGGTTGGAGGGCGCACTCCACCGGGGAGGATCACCACGTCGTCCGGCACCGGTCCCTCCCCTCGTGGGGACCGGTACCGGACGGTGGAGCTACCGTCGTCCGACTCGGATGGAACCCGGATGGAAGCTGACCGGATGGGTGCGCTGCTGGTTCCGGATCCTGCCATTTCCGGTCGTGGACGAGGAGGTTCCGGGGACTTGCGGAGGGTATTACCGCAGGTCAGCCATATAGAGTGAGTTTTCCGGTCCGGACGTCAGGCGTAGGAAGTGAGGAGTGGAGACCTTGGGTTCCGACTCGGGGGCACGCACCGCCTTCGCGGAACGCCTCGCACTGCTGTACAAGGAAGCCGGCAACCCTCCACTCAAACGTGTGTCCGAAGCGGTGGTGCGGCTCCAGCGGGTCGACGAACGCGGGCGGCCCGTGCGGGTGTCCGCCCAGCGCATCAGCGACTGGCGGCGGGCCCGGAACGTGCCCGCCCAGTTCCCCGCTCTCGCGGCCGTGCTGCACGTTCTGATCCCCGAGGCGCGGCGCGAGCGGCCCACGCCGGTGTCGCCGGGTCTGTACGACCTGGGGCAGTGGCAGCGGCTGTGGGAGCGCGCGGTGGCCGACCCGGTCGCCGAGCGCCCGGCCGGGTCCCCGGAGCGGGAGCAGGCTCCGGCCGAGGCCCCGCCCGCGCCCGGCGGGGTGTGCCCGTACCGGGGGCTGGCCTCCTACCGCCGGGAGGACGCCCGGTGGTTCTTCGGCCGGGAGCGGAGTACGGACGCGCTCGTCGCCCAGCTTCGGACCGTGGCGGGGACGGGCGGCGGCCTGGTCATGCTCGTCGGCGCTTCGGGAGCGGGGAAGTCCTCGCTGCTGAACGCCGGTCTGGTGCCCGCGCTGCGGGACGGCGCGCTCGGCGACGACGAGGACCGCGGGAGCGGCGGGAACGGCGGGAGCGGCGGGAGCGGCGGGAACGGCGGGAACGGCGGGAACGGCGGAAGCGGCGGGAACGCCGGGAACGGTCGGGCGCGGGAGGTGGTGCAGCTCGTGCCGGGCGCCGACCCGCTGGCGGAGCTGGCCCGGTGCATCCCCGAGCTGGCACCTGTCGTCTCGCCCGTCGCCAGGACTGCCACTGAGCCCGTGACCGAGCCCGTGACCAGGACTGTCACCGGGCCCGGGCCCATATCCGGCCCCCTTGACTCCCCCACGCCCGGCGGCTCCCCCACAGAGGAAAACCCCGCCGACGGCTCCACGGCCACCACAGACCCCCTGACCGCAGAACCCGGCGCTCCACCCCGCACCGCTCCACCCCGAGCGGACGCGATCCGCGCGGCCGTCACCGCCTGGGCCCGCCGCGAGGAACCCACCGCGCCCCGCCCGGTCGTCATCGTGGACCAGTTCGAGGAGACGTTCACCCTCTGCCCGGACGAGGCGGACCGGCGCGCCTTCGTCGAGGTGCTGCACGCCGCCTGCACACCCCCCGCCCCCGGCGAACCGGCCCCCGCGGTGGTGGTCCTGGGCATACGCGCCGACTTCTACGAGCAGTGCCTCGGGTACCCCGAGCTGGCCGACGCGCTCCAGCACCGGCACATGGTGCTCGGGCCGCTCACCACGGCGGAGCTGCGCGAGGCCGTGACCGGCCCGGCCAAGGCCGTCGGTCTGGAGCTGGAGCCGGGCCTGGCGGAGCTGATCGTCCGGGAGGTCAGCGCCGACGGCCCGCGCGGGGCGCACGACGCCGGAGTGCTGCCGCTGCTGTCGCACGCCCTGCTCGCCACCTGGCAGCGCAGGAAGGCGGGCCGGCTGACGCTGGCCGGCTACCGCGCGGCCGGCGGCATCCAGGGCGCGGTCGCGGCGACCGCCGAACGTGCCTGGACCGGCCTCGATCCGGCGGCCCGCACGGCGGCGCGGCTGCTGCTGCTCCGGCTGGTCCGGCTCGGCGAGGACACCCAGGCCACGCGCAGACGCGGGACCCGGCGGAAACTGGCGGAGGAGTCGAACGACCCCGGCAAGACCGAGGAGTCCCTGGAGGCGCTGGTCCGCGCCCGGCTGGTGACCCTCGACGCGGAGACCGTGGAGATCACCCACGAGGCGCTGCTGCACGCCTGGCCGCGTCTGCGCGACTGGATCGACGAGGACCGGCAGGGCAACCTGCTGCGCCAGCGCCTGGAGGAGGACGGCCGGGCCTGGGAGGAGTCGGACCGCGACACATCACTGCTCTACCGGGGCTCCCGGCTGGAACAGGCCCACGGCTGGGCGAAATCCGCCGGGGACAGGTACCTGACCCGGAGCGCGGTGGAGTTCCTGGCGGCCTCGGTCCGGCTGCGCCGGCGCTTCATCTGGATCAGCCGGGGAGCGGTGGCGGCGCTGGTGGCGCTGGCGGTGCTGGCCGCCGGGTCGGCCGTCGTCGCCTGGAAGCAGCGGGACGACGCGGTGTTCGAGCAGGTGCTCGCCCAGGCCGACCGCGTCCGGGACACGGATCCGTCGCTGTCCGCCCAGCTCGACCTGGTGGCGCACCGACTGCGGCCGGACGACGAGGGCGCGAGGAGCCGCCTGATCTCCGTCGTGAACGCCCCGCTGGCCACGCCCCTGCTCGGGCACACGGGCGCCGTCTACCTCACGACGTTCAGCCCGGACGGCAGGACCTTGGCGACCGCCAGCTACGACCGGACCGTTCGGCTGTGGAACGTGGCCGACCCGAGGCGTCCGAGTCCCCTGGGCAGACCGCTCACCGGCCACACGAGCTGGGTGAGCAGCGCGGTCTTCAGCCCCGACGGCCGGACGCTGGCCAGTGCCTCCGACGACGGCACGATCCGGCTGTGGGACGTGACCGACCCCGGCCGTCCGAAGCGGATCGGCGAGCCCCTGACCGGCCATGACGGCACGATCTACCTGATCGCCTTCAGCCCGGACGGGCGCACGCTGGCCTCCGCCGGCGACGACGGCACCGTACGGCTGTGGGACATGGCCGACCCGCGCCGGGCGCGGGCGCTCGGCAAGCCGCTGACCGGGCACACGGCCGCCGTGCGCTCGGTGGCGTTCGCGCCGGACGGCCGGACGCTGGCGGCGGGCGGCGACGACGGGTCCATCCGCCTGTGGGACGTGGCCGACCCCCGGCACCCGGAACCGGCCGGCGCGCCGCTGACCGGCCACACCGCGACCGTGCACTCCGTGGCGTTCAGCCCGGACGGCCGGATCCTCGCCAGCGGCGGTGAGGACCACACCGTACGGCTGTGGAACATGGCCGGATCGGGTGGCCCGGCCCAGATCGGGGCGCCGTTGACCGGCCACACCGGGCCGGTCTGGTCGGTGGCCTTCAGCCCGGACGGGAACCGGCTCGCCGCCGCCAGCGCGGACAGCACCGCGAGCCTGTGGAAGGTCAGCGACCCGGAGTATCCGTCGCAGGTCGGCGGGCCCCTGGCGGGCAGCAGCGGCGAGATGTACGCGCTCGGCTTCAGCCCCGACGGGCGCACCCTCGCCACCGGGACGGGCGACAACAAGGTCCGCCTGTGGGCGCTGCCGACCTCGGACATGACCGGCCGGACCGGCACCTTCCGTCGGGACGGGCGGGTGCTCGCGACGGCGGGGCGCGACGGGCGGATCCGTCTGTGGGACGTGCGGACGCCCGGCAGACCGGTGGCGATGGGCGAACCGTTCCGGCCCGGGAAGGGCGACGTGCGTTCCCTGGAGTTCTCCCCGGACGGCCGCACCCTCGCGGCGGTGACGGGCGACCGGGCCGTGCAGCTGTGGAACCTCAGCGATCCGGAACGCCCTGTTCCGTACGGGTCTCCCCTCCCCCTGCGCATCCGGTACGCCGACCCGCTGGCCTTCAGTCCGGACGGCAGGACCCTGGCCACCGCCGACGACGACCGCACCATCCAGCTGTGGGACATCGGCGACCCGTCCCGCCCCCGGCCGCTCGGCGCACCCCTCACCGGTCACAAGGGCTACGTCAACTTCCTCGTCTTCAGCCCGGACGGCCGGACGCTCGCCAGCGGCAGCGCGGACGGCACCATCCGGCTGTGGAACGCGGCCGACCCCGCCCGGGTCACCCTGACCGGCACACCGCTCAAGGGCCACCTCGGAGCCGTCAACGCCCTCGCCTACAGCCGGGACGGCCGCACGCTGGCCAGCGCCGGCGACGACAGCTCCGTACGTCTCTGGGACGTCGGCGACCCCGCCGACGCCTCGGGGCTGGCACGCCTCACCGGCCACACCGAAGCGGTCGTGTCCCTGACGTTCAGCCGTGACGGCCGCATCCTGGCCAGCGGCGGCAACGACAGCACCGTCCGGCTCTGGGACGTCTCCGACCCCGCCGGGGCCACCGCGATCGGCCAGTCGATGAGCCCCGACACCAAGACCGGCAACTACCTGTCGTTCAGCCCGGCCGGCCACACCATCGCGGTGTCGAGCGGCGCCGACACCATCCGGATCTGGAACCTGGACGTCGACCCGGCCGTGCGCCGCATCTGCTCGCTGACCCGGGGCGTGCTGACGCCGGACACCTGGAGCGAGTACCTGCCGCGGCTCTCCTACGACCCGCCGTGCGGCGGCTGACGGGACGGGAGCGGCGGCTGACGGGACGGGAGCGCACAACGAGCCCCGACGTCACGGGAGTTGAGTGATCCGAGTCACAACACCGACTATCTGACGGTTGGTCGGCTCCCGCTGGGCAAGCGCTTGTTACCCTTGGCCATAGCTCGACCGCTGGTGCATCCCCCGTCGCCAGCGGTCGGGCCTTTTTCAGCGCAGGTCCAGCCGCATCAGGATCCGGGGATGACCGGCCAGGACCGAGGTGGTGTCCGCCGCGTACGTGAAGCCGGCGCGTTCGAAGTTCTTGCGGAGGCCGGCGTAGGCCATCGTCAGGTCGACCTTGGCGTCGCCGTTGTCCAGGGGGTACGCCTCGATCGCCGGTGCGCCGTGGGCGCGGGCGAAGTCGACCGCGCCGGCGATCAGGGCGTGCGAGATGCCCTGCTTGCGGTGACCGGGGCGGACCCGGACGCACCACAGCGACCAGACGGGCAGGTCGTCGACGTGAGGGATCTTGCGGTTGCGGGCGAACGAGGTGTCCGCGCGCGGTGCGACGGCGGCCCAGCCGACCGGTTCGTCGCCGTCGTAGGCGAGCACGCCCGGGGGCGGGTCCGCGTGGCACAGCTCGGCGACGTACGCGCCGCGGGCCGGGCCGCGCAGCTCGTTGTTGAGCTTGGAGGGGATCCGGTAGCTCAGGCACCAGCAGACGTTCGCCCCGGGGGACTTCGGCCCGAGCACGGCACGGACGTCCTCGAAGTCCGTGGCCGGGCGCACGTCGATGGTCATGCCCCCACGATGTCACGCGCCGCGCGGCCCCGCCGCCCGGTCAGGCCCTCGGCGGCGGGGACACGGCCTGGCTGAACGCGGTGTAGAACGGCTGGGCCATCCCGGCGAGCGCCGAGGCGCCCTGCGCGAACGGGGTGATCGGATCGATCCCACCCGACCGGCTGCCCCCGCCGCCCTCGGCGGCCAGGGCGGGCGAACCGCCTTGGACAGCGACGAGAGCGACGAGCAGCACGGCGGCACGGGAGAGCAGACGAGAACGCATGCCCACTCCAACGAACTGCTCCGCCCCTGGTCACAGGCGTGTGGTTAGTGATTTTGACGTACCGCGGAGGCCGCCCGCAGCATGCGCAGCTGGCCGATCTCGCTGACGTTCTTCGTCAGTTCCGTGTTCACCCAGGCGGCCATGTGCGCGACGGTGTACCGGGGGTCGTCGGGCACGGGGAACCGGGCCTGAGCGTCCAGCTCGGTGTCGGTGAGGCCGTCCAGGACCGCCAGCCACCGGGTGCGCAGGTCGCGCAGCCACTCGACGGTCGGGGTGCCCTCACCGGGCCACACGACGTCGGTGCGCTCGCGCGGCGGGCGGCCCTGGGCGTGGTCGAGGGTGACGCTCCACCACCAGCCGATGTGCCAGCTCACCCAGGCGATCGTGGGCACGGGCACGGGGTCGGGCTCGGTGTCCGCCCAGTCCGGCACCCAGGTGCCGTCGGCGGACCGGCGCATGGTCCAGATGAGCGGCCCGGGCTCCCAGAGGAAGTCCTCCGGCTCCAGCCGCTCCAGGTGGTACTCGAACAGGGCCCAGGTCAACTCGAACTGCGCGCGCAGCAGTTCGGTACGGGAAACGCTCATCGGACGACCCTACGCAAGCGCCCGCGTGTCCCGGGCGAGTCCCGTCCAGTCGATGTCCCGCAGCGCCGGTTCCGGGCCGCACGCCGACGGCAGCCGCGGGGTGGACTGGAACCAGAGGACGGTGAGCCGGGAGCGGTAGGCGACCGGGTCGTGGGCCGGGTCGAGGGCGGTGGAGTGGAACGTGCCGAGGCACGCCACGGCGGGCAGCACCTCGACGGGGCCGAGGCCGCCCGCGTACTGGTCGGGGTACTCGCGCGGGGGCGGGACCAGGTGGACCGGCGTGCCCGGGTGGGCCTGCTCGGCGGCGCGCAGCAGGCCGCGGATCCGCAGGTCGTTCACCGGCTTGCAGGGGTAGCCCTCGCGCAGGTCGCCGTACGTCGACGTGAACCGCAGCTCGGCCAGGTCCACCGGGCGGCCGGAGGCCAGGACGAGACGGGCGAGCGCCAGGGCCGGCGTTCTGACGTGCTGGTGCATGGGGGTCTTTCGGTGCTCATGGAGGTGGCCTCGCTCGGCCCTGCTCACGGAAAGGGCCCGTCAAGGGAAGGGCCCCGCTCAGGGAAGGGCTCCCTCAGGGAAGGGCCCCGCTCAGGAAAGGAGCCCCTTCACGGACGAGGCCCGTTCACGGAAAGCCCTCGCTCACGGCCCGTGCCCCGTCAGTCGCGCCGCCGACGCGATCGTCGCCCGGGCCTCCCGCTCGGACAGGCCGGTGTTCAGGGCCGCGTCGACCAGGGGGTCCACGAGCGCGGGGCCGATGCCGTCCTCGTAGGCGCGGCAGGCCGCCCAGAACAGGCGGGTGTTGCGCTGGCCCTCGTGGGCGGCGAGCACGAACTGGACCAGGCCCTGGCCGTGTCCGCCGGCCGACGGGGGCGTGGGGTGGTGGGCGCGGGGCGGCGGGAGCAGCAGGCGCAGCAGGGAGCGCGGGCAGCGGGCCGGGGGCAGGTGCGCGGTGCCCGGGGCGGCGGCGTACACGCCCTGGCCCGTGCGGGAGCCGGGGCCGACGAGGTAGCCGCCGGCACCCCGGATGTCGATGCCGGGGGCGAGGCGGCCCGCCGAGTTGGGGACGACCACGTCGGGCGGCCCGCTCAGCCACAGGTGCCGTCCGCCGGACGGGGTCAGGACCACCACCGTCGGGGGGATCGTGAACAGGTGCCGCAGGGCCAGCTCGCGCAGGGCGGCCGAGGAGTCCGTGCCGGTCTTCACGTCCAGGTCGATGCCGATGAGGTGGTGCGGGGGCAGGCCGCAGGCGATGCCGTAGCCGGTCGCCCAGGGCGCCGCGGCGAACAGTTCGCGGATGCGGGCCGGGTCGCTGGAGGCGTCGTAGACCCCGTGGCCGAGGCGGCCGCACTCGCCGTGACAGGGGGAGGGGGCGGGGTCGTCGCGGTGGGGGGAGCGGAGCGCGGGCAGCTTGGTGCGCGACAGGGGGATGACGGCCAGTCCGCGTTCGGCGGCTGACAGGGCGTGTGCGAGGGCCAGCGTCGTGGCCTGCCGGTCGGTGGTGGCCATGCTCCTAGTTTCGTACGTACGTTCGAAAAAGGAAAGAGGGAACGGGGGCGACGCGCCGGGGCGGAGCGGCGTCCGGGAAAAGTGCTGGAACGCTTCGTCCCTTGCGGTACCTGGGTTCGAACGACCCCTTGTGCCCCCGTCCGGGACGGAAGTGACACAAAGGGGTTTATCGACTTGTCCTCACGCTTGCGTGCGAATGGCGGCTTCCAGGGTGGTTCGCCGGGGATTCGGTGGGCAATTCTGGACTCGCGACGTCGAGCAGAAAGCCAGGGCGGCCGGCCAACTTCCCTGGTGAAGACAGCAGTTCACGCACAGACGGCCATAAGCCGGTGCGTCCTCGGTTCCGAAGTCCTGGAGGGACAAGAAACATGGCAAGCATCCGCACCGCCCGCATCCTCGCCGCCGCATCCGCACTTCCGCTCGCAGCCGCCCTCTTCACCGGTGTCGCGACGGCGGACAACGGCGCCTTCGCGGACAACGGATCCATCGCGGCCGTCACGGAGGCCGAGCAGGGCAGCCTCGGCAGCGGCGTCGGCGGCGACAACTTCGGCAACTCGGCGACCACCCAGCAGCAGGCCGTGGGTGAGGGCGCCTCGAACCAGAGCAACACCGCCCAGGTCAACGGCTCGGCCTTCACGGCCGTCAACCAGGGCAACGCCAACACCGCCGTCAGCTTCGCCCCGCTGTGGTGGTGAGCTGAGCGGGCCGGTGTACCGGCACCGGCCCGCCGGCCGAGTGGGTGTGCTTCGTGGGGTGACAAGCGTCTGAGCGGCGGTACCTCGGTACCGCCGCACAGGCGTTTCCGCGCGTCTGCGGGGGCTTGACGGAGAGCCGTATCTGACGGACAGTCAGAAACCGTGAACGGTGAGCCGGAGATCCCCGAGGAGTTCGAGGCACGCCTGAAGGCCTACGAGGGCCGGCCGGCGGCCGCCACCGGAGTGGGCCGCGACCCGGTCAACGCGCCCATGATCAGGCACTGGTGCGAGGCCATGGGCGACACCAGCCCCGCCTACACGGGACCGGACGCCATCGCCCCGCCCACCATGCTCCAGGCCTGGACCATGGCCGGCCTCACCCGCCGCCCCGAACGCACGGCGGCCTACGACGAACTCCTCACCCTGCTCGACGCCTCGGGCCACGACGCCGTGGTCGCCACCGACTGCGAGCAGGAGTACCTGCGCCCCCTGCGCCCGGGCGACCGGATCACGTTCGACTCGGTGATCGAGTCCGTCTCCGGCCGCAAGACCACGAAACTCGGCACGGGCTACTTCGTCACCACCCGCACGGACATCCGCGCGGACGGCACGCTCGCCGGCACCCACCGCTTCCGCATCCTCAAGTACGCCCCCGCACACCGGCCGAGCAAGCCCCGGGAACCGCGCCCCCGCCCCGTCGTCAACCGCGACAACGCCGGCTTCTGGGAGGGCGTGGCCCGCCACGAGCTGCTGATCCAGCGCTGCACCGGCTGCGGCGCCCTCCGTTTCCCCTGGCTGCCGGGGTGCAACGGCTGCGGCTGGCCGGACTGGGACACCGTCGCGGCGAGCGGCGCGGGCACGGTCTACTCGTACGTCGTCATGCACCACCCGCCCTTCCCGGCCTTCGAGCCGCCCTATGCGGTCGCGCTGATCGAGCTCGCCGAGGGCGTGCGGATCGTCGGCAACGTCGTCGGGGTGCCGTACGACGAGGTGCGGATCGGCATGCCGGTGCGGCTGGAGTTCCGGCGCTACGACGACGAGCTGGTGCTGCCGGTGTTCCAGGGGGTGACGCCGTGAACGCGGGCGACCGCCTACCCCCTCTGGAGATCCCGATCACCCGCACCCTGATCGTCGCCGGGGCGATCGCCTCCCGCGACTACCAGGACGTCCACCACGACCCGGACCGGGCCCGGGAGAAGGGCTCCCCCGACATCTTCATGAACATCCTGACGACCAACGGCCTGGTCGGCCGCTACATCACGGACCACTTCGGCCCCCGGGCCGTCCTGCGCCGGGTCGCCATCCGGCTCGGCGCCCCCAACCACCCCGGCGACACGATGGTGCTGACCGGCACGGTCGAGCAGGTCGACGGCGACACCGCGACGGTCCGGATCGTCGGTGCGAACGGCATCGGCACGCACGTCACCGGCACCGTGACCGTGCGGGTCCCGGCATGAGCACCAGGGGCCGGGACGGCCTCGGCGGGCGCGCGGCCCTCGTCGGTGTCGGGGCCACCGAGTTCTCCAAGGACTCGGGCCGCAGCGAACTGCGCCTGGCCGTCGAGGCGGTGCGCGCGGCCCTGGCGGACGCCGGCCTGACACCGGCCGACGTCGACGGGATGGTCACCTTCACCATGGACACCAGCCCCGAGATCACCGTCGCCCAGGCGGCCGGCATCGGCGAGCTGTCCTTCTTCTCCCGGATCCACTACGGCGGCGGAGCGGCCTGCGCCACCGTCCAGCAGGCGGCCCTCGCGATCGCCGCGGGTGTGGCCGAGGTGGTCGTCTGCTACCGGGCGTTCAACGAGCGCTCCGGCCGCCGCTTCGGCTCCGGGGTGCGGCACCGGGAACCCACGGCGGAGGGCGCGGCGCTCGGCTGGACGCTGCCGTTCGGCCTGCTCACCCCCGCCTCCTGGGTGGCGATGGCGGCCCAGCGCTACCTGCACGCCCACGGGCTGACCCCGGAGGCCTTCGGGCACGTGGCCGTCACCGGCCGCAGGTACGCGGCGACCAACCCGGCCGCCTACTTCCACGGCCGGCCCATCACCCTCGCCGACCACGCCGCGTCCCGGTGGATCGTCGAACCGCTGCGGCTGCTGGACTGCTGCCAGGAGACGGACGGCGGACAGGCGCTCGTCGTCACCTCCGTCGAGCGGGCCCGCGACCTGCCCCACCCGCCCGCCGTGATCGCCGCGGCCGCCCAGGGCGCCGGACGCGCACAGGAGCAGATGACCGGCTTCTACCGCGGCGACCTCACCGGCCTGCCCGAGACGGCGGTCGTGGCCCGGCAGCTGTGGCGCACCTCGGGGCTCGGGCCGGACGCCGTCGACGTGGGGATCCTCTACGACCACTTCACGCCGTTCGTGCTGATGCAGCTGGAGGAGTTCGGCTTCTGCGGCCCCGGCGAGGCGGCGGACTTCGTGGCCGAGGGCCGGCTGCCGCTCAACACGCACGGGGGACAGTTGGGGGAGGCGTACCTGCACGGGATGAACGGGGTGGCGGAGGCGGTCCGGCAGATCAGGGGCACGGCGGTGAACCAGGTGCCGGACGCGCGACGGGTCCTGGTGACGGCCGGGACGGGCGTGCCTACGTCGGGGCTCGTACTGACCGGTGACCCGCAGGGGTGATCCCGCAGTACTTCGGGTCCCCCGCTCCACCTACAGGAGGTGCGGTCAGCCCTACCCCTACAACCTGAGGGGGACATCGCTTCGGGACCTGCGGCCGATCCGCCCGGCAGGGCGCCGCTCATAGCGTTGAGCCATGACCACACTCGTCTGCACGAGCGCTTCGAAGGCGGCCGCACCTGCGGCGCAGACCCTTCCGTACCCGTCGTTCTCGTCGTACGTCAGGGCCCGCCAGCCGGTGCTCCTGCGTACCGCCCGCTCGCTCACCGGCAACCCGAGCGACGCGGAGGACCTGCTGCAGACCGCGCTCACCAAGACGTACGTCGCCTGGGAGCGCATCGAGGACCACCGCGCCCTCGACGGCTATGTGCGCCGGGCGCTGCTGAACACCCGGACGTCGCAGTGGCGCAAGCGCAAGGTCGACGAGTTCGCCTGCGACGAGCTGCCGGAGCCCGAGCCGGTGCCCGGCGGCGACGACCCGGCCGAGCAGCAGGCGCTGCGGGACGCGATGTGGCGGGCGATCATGCGGCTGCCCGCGCGGCAGCGGGCGATGGTGGTCCTCAGGTATTACGAGGACCTCAGCGAGGTCCAGACGGCCGAGGTGCTCGGCGTGTCGGTGGGTACGGTGAAGTCGGCCGTGTCACGGGCTCTCGGCAAGCTCCGGGAGGACTCCGAGCTGGGGCTCGTCCGCCAGTGAATGCCCCGGCGGGACGCTCGGCGGAGCGCCGTCCGGACCGGCTGTGAGCTGTTCCGCCCGCATGGCGTGATGTGATCGATCGCCCGGTCCTAGTGACATACCGCGTGGTATGTGCGCAGAATCAGCGCAACCCTTACCACCGCGTTGGCAATGTCGCCCCGGGAGGACGCCGTGCTGAGCACCATGCAGGACGTACCGCTGTTGATCTCCAGGATCCTGACCCACGGGTCGACGATCCACGGGACATCGCAGGTGACCACGTGGACCGGTGAGGACGAACCGCACCGCCGCTCCTTCGCCGAGATCGGCGCCCGCGCGGCCCAGCTGGCCCACGCGCTGCGGGAGGACCTCGGTGTCGCCGCCGACGAGCGCGTCGCGACCCTCGCCTGGAACAACGCGGAACACGTCGAGGCATACTTCGCGATCCCGTCCATGGGCGCGGTCCTGCACACCCTGAACCTCCGCCTCCCGCCCGAGCAGCTGGCCTGGATCGTCAACCACGCCGCCGACCGCGTGATCATCGCGAACGGTTCGCTGCTCCCCCTGCTCGCCCCGCTGCTGCCGCACCTGAAGACCGTCGAGCACGTGGTCGTCACCGGCCCCGGGGACCGCTCCCTGCTCGCGGACGCGACCGCGCGGGTGCACGAGTACGAGGACCTCATCGCCGGGAAGCCGACCTCCTACGACTGGCCGGAGCTGGACGAACGCCAGGCC
Source organism: Streptomyces olindensis (assembly GCF_040645895.1). Classification (NCBI taxonomy): domain Bacteria; kingdom Bacillati; phylum Actinomycetota; class Actinomycetes; order Kitasatosporales; family Streptomycetaceae; genus Streptomyces; species Streptomyces olindensis. Next base: position 93,141 of record NZ_JBEYZD010000033.1, read on the forward strand.
GCCGCCATGTGCTACACCTCCGGCACCACCGGCGACCCCAAGGGCGTGGTCTACAGCCACCGCTCCATCTATCTGCACTCGATGCAGGTCAACATGGCCCAGTCGATGGGCCTGACCGACGAGGACACCTCGCTGGTCGTCGTCCCCCAGTTCCACGTGAACGCCTGGGGCCTGCCGCACGCCACCTTCATGACCGGCGTGAACATGCTGATGCCGGACCGTTTCCTCCAGCCGGCCCCCCTCGCCGCGATGATCGAGGGAGAGAAGCCGACCCACGCGGCGGCCGTCCCGACCATCTGGCAGGGCCTGCTCGCGGAGCTGACCGCGCACCCCCGGGACGTCTCCTCCCTCACCCAGGTCACCATCGGCGGGTCGGCCTGTCCGCCGTCGCTGATGGAGGCCTTCGACAAGCTGGGCATGCGCGTCTGCCACGCCTGGGGCATGACGGAGACGTCCCCGCTCGGCACGATCGCCCGTCCCCCGGCCCACGCGGTCGGCACGGACGAGGAGTTCTCCTACCGCCTCACCCAGGGCCGCTTCCCGGCCGGCGTCGAGGCCCGGCTGACCGGCCCCGGCGGCGAACGCCTCCCCTGGGACGGCGAGTCGGCGGGCGAGCTGGAGGTGCGCGGCCCCTGGATCGCGGGCGCCTACTACAACGGCCCCGACGCCGACCCGCTGCGTCCCGCCGACAAGTTCAGCGAGGACGGCTGGCTCAAGACGGGTGACGTCGGCACCATCTCCCCCGACGGCTACCTCACCCTCACCGACCGGGCGAAGGACGTCATCAAGTCCGGCGGCGAGTGGATCTCGTCGGTGGAGCTGGAGAACGCGCTGATGTCCCACCCGGACGTCGCCGAGGCGGCGGTCGTCGCCGTCCCCGACGACAAGTGGGGCGAGCGCCCCCTGGCCACGGTCGTCCTCAAGGAGGGCGCCACCGCCACCTTCGAGACGCTGCGCGCCTTCCTCGCCGAGGAGGGCAAGATCGCCAAGTGGCAGCTCCCGGAGCGCTGGACGGTCATCGAGGCGGTGCCGAAGACGAGCGTCGGCAAGTTCGACAAGAAGGTGCTGCGCAGGCAGTACGCGGAGGGGGAGCTGGACGTCACCAGCCTCGGCTGAGCCGCCCGGCCCGGGATCACGTCTCACCGTAGAGGAGCCGGATGAACGTGCCCTCGGGGAAACGCAGTTCCAGGGTGTGGCTGCGGACGTAGGGCGACCGGACCTCGTAGTCGACCAGTTCCTTGTCGAACCAGGCGATGTCGAGGAAGGTCGCCCTGCGGCGCTCCCGGAGTTCGATCGACGTCTCCGTGGTGATCAGGTAGAACATCCGCGAGCGCAGGCCCAGCACCTCGGACAGGGGGATGCCGTCGAAGGCGGTGTCCGCGGGCAGTGACGTCGCGTCCGCCTCGTCGCCGACGACGCCGATTCCGACCAGGCGCGCGCGGTGCACGTTCAGCGGCGAGATCATCTGCCCGCCCAGGCGGTTGTACGTCCGGACCAGTCGGTCGCGCCGCATGGCGGAGATCGGCACGTCACGCAGATAGCGGATCGCGAACGAGGTGACCGTGAAGACGAACAGGACGAAGCCGGTGACGCCGACCCAGCAGATGACCAGGAGGTAGTAGGCCACGCCCAGCCACTGGAAAAGGACGTAGGCGGCGATCCCGCCGATGATCAAGGCAACCAAGATCATGTCACTGCCCCCGGCCCGTGGTGTGCGGATCCAGACGTACCGCCGAGGGCGCGGGGGGGGCCCCCCGCGCGCCGGCCCCGCGGCGTGTCCAGGGGC